>NZ_NUEU01000084.1:0-2091 GCF_002556365.1 Bacillus sp. AFS002410 | reverse complement strand
GGCAATTAGAAGATGATATGATCCCCACCGTTTCTCGAGTAGGACCATATGATGATTTATGGAATTTAGATAATAAAAGAGAAAACATTGCTCCTGTAAAACCTCCAAAAAAGAAATTCCCACCACAACCTGAAAAGGATCTTTTACTATTTATTCAACATTTTAGTCGCGAATTAGAAGAGTGGCAACGAGACATTTTAACAATGTTACGAGAGGAAATGCTTTATTTTTGGCCACAGCTCGAAACAAAAATTATGAATGAGGGATGGGCTAGTCTTTGGCATCAACGTATTTTGAGAGAGTTAGATTTAACATCAGGTGAATCAATTGAATTTGCAAAACTGAATGCAAGTGTACTACAGACCTCGAAGACAAGTATAAACCCTTACTATTTTGGACTGAAAATGTTTGAGGATATTGAAGAAAGATATAACAATCCATCTGAAGAAATGAAACAATATGGGGTGAAAGTTGGTTCTGGAACTGAAAAAATTTTTGAAGTACGCGAGCTTGAATCAGATACTAGTTTTATTAGAAACTATTTATCAAAAGAATTTGTTATGAACAAAGACTTGTACTTGTTTAATAAACAGGGAAAAGAATATAAGGTTAATGATAAAAGTTGGGTGAATGTACGTGATCAATTGGTAAACATGCGTACGAATGGAGGATACCCCTATATTACTGTAAATGATGGAGACTATCAAAAAAATGGTGAATTGTATTTAAATCATTCATTTGAAGAAATTGAATTAGATCTTAAATATCTTGAAAAAGTTTTACCATATATATTCCAATTATGGGGAAGACCGACTCATATTGAGACAAAAATGGATGGAAAAGCTGTATTATTTAGTTATGACGGCAATAATATAAATCGTAAAACTTTGTAAATGCCTGTTTAGACGTTTTTTTATTTTAGCTGTTTTCGTAAACCTTGTTGTTTAAAAAGAGATATGTTGATTACCATTATCCATGCCACAACCAAACAAGTACTCTCCACATTTTGAGCTAAATCTATATAATATCAGAAGTGAAATACGGGACTTTTTTTACTTGCCTGTCGTGATTTTAAACAGGCGTTTTCTTGTCCTCTTGAACTAACGCATTGCTTTAGTTCAAGATCTTGGGTTGCCATTGGCAGCTAATTTTTATGAGGTAATAGCCAAATTATCCCAAATTACAAATGCAAATATTAAGTTATAATTAATATAAATTAAAGAAAATTGTAATTTTATAATCCTTATATTAGTATCTTTCAACTAATCAGAATTTAAATTATTGGAGAATTTTATGTATTATATTACCTTTTTATTTGTTGCAATTGTAATTAATGCTTTAGCCATTTTTTGTTTATTAATTTTAGACGAGCAAAATAATAAGAAAAATAAAATGATAGAACATCTCTAATTGAAACAGAAAAATTTAACTAGATTTCTATTGAAGCTTTCTAAAACTTTAGGGTTTTATTTAGGCATAACTTATTTTTGATTTAGCTTTCTTAAGTGATAAAGAAAATTAACAGATTGTTGTTCAACTAACGCATGCGTTAGTTCAATAAGAACACATAGGGGGAAATACAAATGTTTAACCAGGAAGAGAAAGAAAAATATGATGATTTAGTAAAACTTCATATAAAAATCTTTGGTGAAAAGATGACTCAACATTTTTTAGTAGAAGGGAAAAAAAATAACAGATATGAATCTGATTATCCGATTTTTCTTATAAATTATAAAGCAGGAAAATTCTTATTAGAAATGTATTGTCAAAAATTATCTGATGAACATACAACTGGTAGAATACTAGATAAACTTGAAGATGAATTTCAAGAATATCATTTATTTGTAGAACGAAATAAAAAACAACGAAATAAATAATAAGACTAGGTGACGTTTCACCACTTTAAAAGTCATATCATTTGATATGGCTTTTAAAGTGGTCTTATTTAACTAACACATGCATAAGTTGAATTGGAATCTATCATCTAAGTTAATTAAACTTTATCCAAACTGTCTTTTTTAGAAGAAATTTATTAGTAGTTTGTAACTTCATTTTATTTGAGATATAATAGCTTTAACCATTTGCTTTACC
>NZ_NUEU01000083.1:0-62052 GCF_002556365.1 Bacillus sp. AFS002410 | reverse complement strand
GCTCGGCCGCACAAGCATGCTTTAGTTGAACATAAATACCGACCAAAGGCAGCTATTTACATAAGTTTTAGAATTAATTTATATGTGAAACATCATTTTAACGAAAACTATTAATGGTAATAAAAGGAAAAAATAAAATGCTATCGAATATCATTAATAAAATAATTAATGTGAGGGCAAATAAGCATGTTTTTAATTTTATTAGTTGTTTTATTTACAATCATTGGATATTTCCTTTTTTGGTTACCACCAGCAATTGGAGGAGCTATTGCTTTTGGTATATTTTTTGGCATATTGATTAGAGGCTTATATTTTTTATTCAATATTAATAAGAGAATTACTAAAGCACTACCCACCCATAAAGAATTAGAGCTTGAAGACTTTATGAAAGAATTAAAAGAAAAGAAATTTTAGATTCCACAAATTCAACTAACGCATGCGTTAGTTCAACAAGAAATGAACAAAAAAAGGCATTGCTCTTTAGCGATGCCTTTTTCTCATATTATTAACTAATACCAATTAGCATGTTATTTATATTGCTAATTCAATTGATAATAAGTGTATTTTTATAAGTTTTCTCCCCGTCAACCGAACCCGTTAGAGTTACTTTCCCTTGCTTTTTCTATTCTTCGTATATCATTTTCTTTGTCATACCACCATCAACAATAATATTTTGACCGTTAATGAAGTTGTTTTCTGGATCTGCTAAATAAATACAAGCTTTAGCTATGTCTTCAGGTTTACCAACTCTGTTCGACCAATGTTGAAGATGGTCAGTTTCTTTTAATTCCTCATAATGACTAACTTCAATCCATCCGGGGCTAATGCAATTTACTGTTATACCATTTGGCTGTAATGATGCAGCTAACGAATGCGTAATAGATACAATTCCACCCTTAGATGCTGCATAAGCCTCTGAATTCGGCTCCGACATCATTGCTCTAGTTGATGCCATATTTATGATTCTTCCTCCATTTTTCATCACTTTGGCAGCTTCTCTGGATGATATAAAAACACTTCTCAAATTTGTATTGATCACTCTTTCCCATTCATCCGTAGTTAAGTTCAAAAATGGCTTAAAAACAGAGATTCCTGCATTATTAATTAAAATATCAAGTGTAGAAGTTTGAGCGATTACACTGTTAATAAGATTTATTATATCTTCTTCGATTCCAACATCTGTTTTATGAAATATTGCTCTTCCACCATTTCCCTCAATTTTCTGTACTACTTTATTTCCTTTTTCTCCATCAATATCAGCAATAAAAACCAGTGCTCCTAATTTTCCAAAAGCAAGAGCAATCCCCTCACCAATGCCATTAGCCCCTCCTGTAATGATGACTGATTTACCTTTAAACTTCCCATCCATGATTACATACCTCATTTAACTATTAGTCTATTTTTATTATTTCCATCCTTAACAAAAAAAGCCGTCTAATGACAGCTTTTCGCTAAGATTTATTTTGAATCAAGTTATCTTTACATTGAGATTATTTCTCATTTAATCCTACCTTTTTTAATAAATAAATCAACATATCTTTTTCAACTGAATTTAATTCGGAAAATAGTTGGTGAATCATTTCTCGGTGAACTGGAAAAATGGTACAAATTACGTTCCTACCTTCATCAGTTAAAACTGCATAGATTACTCTTCGATCTTTAGGACAATGCAATCGTTCAATATATCGCCTTGCCTCAAGTTTATCTAATACATAGGTCATGTTCCCACTTGAAATTAATATTCTTTTACCAATTTGTTGGATTGGCTGATCCCCTTTATGATATAACAACTCTAAAACTGCAAATTCAGTTAAGTTTAATCCAAAACACTTTATATTATTAATTGAAGAATCAGTTATAAATCGATTTGCCCTACTAATTTCTGAAAATAATTGGAGCGAATTAGTTGTTGAAATTTGATCATTTTTCATCATATCAACTCCTTTCAATTATCTTGAATTAAAGGTAATTTTAAAGTATTTTTTGGGAGTAGTCAATGTCCTATTGTTGGTTTAATAATATAATATTGATTCTATAAATAGTTTTCGGTTTACATAATATTATTATTTAATTTCCGTAATTTAAATTAGTCAATTATCAATAATCTCTATCTAAAAAAAACGTTAAATTATCAATCTGTTTTCTATTAATCATTCTTTAATATTTAGTCTCTGTTTAAATAAAATGTTGAATTTTAAACTAAATAAAGACTGTCTGTTTAGGCAGCCTTTAGAGTTTTTTATGTAACGAACGCATTCGTTACATAAGAGTTCATTATATTTCATCAAGTTGATTGTTAATTCCTTTTTCTTTCAGGTAATCAGCATAGCCAGTTAGTGCATGATAATTCTTCACAAACACTCAAATTGCATTTATTAATCGTTAAAGCATTTACCAGAATCAATAGATGTAAATATTCGAGAGTATGCATCGTCAATTGTATTTTTGTTTACTTTGTCAATATCATTTGCACAATATTGATTTTTCCCTTTCCCAAATGGGTAACCTATTGAATATGGTGGGTTTCTTAAATTAGGCGCATCTTCGTAGGTAAATTGTTCATCTACAAATGCTATATATGATTTTTTTGATCCAATAAAGAAAAACGGAATATCGGAATGTTTGTAAATGTTTGCATATTTACTGTCGGAAGCTTCGGAGAGATGTTTCTTCATAATAAAAACGGCATCAAATTCTGACGAAAGTTTTTTGTTTTCCTCTATTTTTTTAAAACTTATTTTTTTGAATTTCACATTCCCTTCACTTACTTTTGGAAAATTACCTATAACACCAATAATTAATTTTTTACCATCATAACCAGATGAGTAAACGGTATCGGAATTACAACCAGTTAACATGACTAAGATTAGCAGTAAAACAGAAAAAAACTTTTTCATTAAATTAGACCCCTTTTATGTATTTATTTGGTTAGTTTTTATTTAGAAACTACCAGCATCTCCCACAAACTTATTATACATTGAGTATCCACACCTGTGACTTGGGAAAATTACGTCTATTTTATAAATGCCCTGTTATTAAATGTTGTTGATTTTTACTTTTCATGTAAATTGATGAGCCTAATACCAAGTAGACCCATCATATGTACTATTGGAGTGATTACTTTCTATTTTTTACAAATTTTATTTACGTATTATTCGACCACTTCTACTCCAAAACTTTTATAAATAAAACATCAAAAAGACTAGCGTAGTTTCGCTAGTCTCTTTCAATAATATATAAAATTCAGTTTTTAGTTTGATTAGCAACTGCCATTTCTTTTACTCTATCTTCTGATAAATCATAGAACTTAAGGAAAATGATTAAAGCAATTAAACATCCAACTGCCCCACCTAAATTAAATGTTGCCCATAATGATTTAAGTGTTCCTGCAGTTTGTGTAATAGCATGTCCACCTGTAGCAGCTTTATAACCAGCTACACCAATAATCCACATTCCAAGTCCTCCAGATATTGCGCCGATAATTTTTGAGCTAAAAGTTTGAGTTGCAAATATTACTGCTTCAAAACGAGTACCATTTTGATAACAATCATATTCAACCGAGTCGGCAAAGAACATCGGATAAATTACAAGCTGTGGAGCAATAAAAATTGCTTTAAGAACAGATATTCCTAAAAATAGCCCAAAGTTTTCGTAAGCTACAAAAAATGTAATGAATGACAGTAACGCATTTGCGCCTAATGCAACTGACATAAGTTTGATTTTACCAAATTTTCTTATTAGTCTTGGAACAAATGGAGCAACTAAAACGACTGGTAGTATTCCAACACCAAGTATAAGTGAAACTTTTGTTGCATCTTTGTAAATATCAGTAGCTACGAATGGTGCTAATGTATTCGTAAAATTTACTCCATTTGCAATAATATTGACAATTACAATTGTTTTTAAATATTTATTATTTAGTAGTGAATGAAGGATTTCTTTAATTGCTGGTTCTTTTTTATTTGATTTTACACGCTCTTTTACGAATCTTGTAAATGACATGACAATAAATGCTATGATTGAAAATATTAAAACAGTAATCATGTAATTATTATGCGTAGCCTTTAAAACACTGGGAAATGCGGCTACCGCAACAAGAATACCGATAATTCCAGTAATTTGATTGTTTGCAAGAAGGACTGTTCTTTCTTCTGGATTTGGTGTAATTACCGTTGAAAATGCGAAGGCAGGTGCATCAGCAGCGGCATAAAGTGTACCCCAAATTAGATATGTTATTGCCGCATATGCAATACGTGCACCCTCAGATGCATGAAGAAGTTGATTACCAAAACCAAAACAAAGGAATGTCATAACTGGTACTGTTATTGCTGCAAGATTTACCCATGGCTTAAACTTACCGCTTTTTAAGTTTAATCGTTCAATAACAGTTGCAAGAGTTGGATCTACAAATGCATCCCAAATTCTTGCAAGTAGAAGAATACTTCCTACTGTTGTGGCACTAATCCCTAAAACATTTGTATAATATACTGCTAAAAATGATGAGACAATAAAGAAAATAATATTTTGACCAAAGAAATAAATGTTGTACATAAACCTCTCTAATCTAGATGTAGCAAACAAACTTTTTGGATTCGCATTATTTTCTATGATAACTCTTTCATTGACAATCGAATTTTTCCCCATCCTTAATCACCCTTACTTTCAATTATCATTACATTAATTGGTTTATAAATTCTGCAGCTGTTTTTTCATCAAATATATTATTTAAGAACTTAGATAACATCACTTGTTTTTCACTTTCATCTAATCCCATGTCAATATCGCTAGTTTGAAGTAGTTCAAACATCATCATTAAAAATTGTTTTGATTCTTCTTTAGCAGCCTCTCCACTAATTGTTGCAGCTTCAAACGGAGCACAATTTAGAGTAATTAACTTTAAATCTTCCATATATACTTTCAGTCGAATTAAGAAATCTTCATAATTTCGATTAATTGTCCAAGCTGATTCAGCAAGTGCATTAATTCTAGGAGAAATCATATATTCTAAAATTTCAGGCGTACCAACTCTTTCAGTCCAAGTTGCTCCTTCGATTCCAAGTACATTCGAAGCTTTTAAAGAAGGTGTATAATCATATGTCTTTTGTAAAGTTACGATGGAATATGGATAATCAAAATAGTTATTAAACATATCTGAAAATATTACTTCGTATCCTTCATTAAAATATGGTAAGCAGTAGCTTTCCTCCGTAAATTCAACCCAATACTGTGTCGTAATATTTTTTTCAACCTCTTTTGATCTTAATGTTTCATTCCAACAAATTACTTCTTTTCCATGCTGAATTAAATGCTCTGTTATTCTTTTGGTAAAAGCATATTGAAGGTCATCAAAATTAGAAATGTTATCCTTCTTCATTAATGCCAAACAATGAGGACATGATTTCCAATTCGTTTTAGGAACTTCATCTCCACCTATATGAAATTTTTTAGAAGGGAATAGCTGAACCATTTCGTCTAATAGCTTAAATACCCAAGTATATGTTGATTCTTTTCCCGGACATAAAACTGTTTTAAAAACACCAGCACAATTTACTAACTCCACTTTTTCATCAAAGCAGCTTAAATTTGGATAGGCAGTTAACAAGGCGGTAACATGGCCTGGCATATCGATTTCTGGTATGATTTCAACGCCTCTTGCTTCGGCATACTTAATTACATCTCTTATTTCATCTTGTGAATAATGAGCTTGATTTTCAGTCAATTTTGGAAATACTTTTGACTCAATTCTCCATCCTTGGTCATCAGATAAATGCCAATGTAATACATTTAATTTATTTAATGCCATTTCTTCGATGATTTTTTTCATTACACTAACCCCGAAGAAGTTACGGCTAACATCAACTAATAATCCTCTATGCTCAAACTTAGGATAATCAGTAATACTAACTCCCTTTAAGTTTCGATTCGAATTTTTAATTGCATCGACAATTAATACATATAGTGACGTAAGTGCATTCGTTACCCCAGCGTCATTTTTTGAATATATTTTTATTTGCTCATCGGAAATATCAATCTTATAGCCATCTTTTTGAATTGAGGAGTCTTTTATAAGATCAATGCTTGGATCTGAACTTAAATCTGAATGTGAAACTAAAATGCCACATTTAGAATTTAGTCGCTCTGAAAATACTTCAATTCCCAATTCACTGAAATCTGCGTTTCTAATTGTTAGAGATTCCTTTATTAAAAAACAAATATTTTCTTTTATTTCAATATTTCCGTTGATTTTTGGTATTAAATTCATAAAATCTCCTTCTTTCATTATTTATATTAAACTTTGTAAATTTTTCTGGATTCACATTAATATTTACCTAAAAATTCTGATTTTTTATTCTAGTGTAAACCCTTTCATTTTGCTGTATTTAAAATATATAATAAAAGAAACAATACTTTTGATATAATTTTGTTCATTTTGATAAAATATTGACTAAATTGTGGGGTTCTATTTTGAAAAACTATCATCACATTAATTTATCTGGATTAGAAATGAAGTTAAAAAGCTTTCATATTGTATCTGAAATTGATATTTTAGGAATTGATTTGGAGTTCGAAATCCTATTTTCTTTTGTTTCATCTAATAGAATCACACCGAATATGATTGAATTAATAAAGTCGAACTATCATTCTATTTTAGAATCTCAAACTAATCATTTTAAGCTATATTGGTCTGAATCTAACTTATACGATGTTTTTTTTATAAAAAACGAAAGTGAAAGTTTAATTATTATATTAAGTACTCCTTTAAACTTGGATTCTTCAAACGGTTCGGCAAAAACTGATAATTATAAAAAACAGGAGCATTTTTTAAAATTATTTCAATGGTTAATCAGACCATTTTCTAATAACGCAATCTCTCAACCTAAAATTTATCATCATGAAAGTAATGACCATCTAACTCCTTATGTTCCCGATGTTTCCTTAATTGAACTTTATTATGAGAATGACACAAGACATGCAACCTCTGAGGAATATGAAGAATTTAAATCAATCATACTAGAAGGGAAATTTACTGAATTAGACCAAAAATTTGATTTCAATAAACTCCTCCATACATTTGATCAAATCGACCTTGCAAAAGGTGATTCATTAAGATCCATGAAAAATCATTTTATAGCAGCCTGTGGCATTATTTCACAATACGCTATTGATTCTGGTAGTGATCATGAATATGCAAGGACATTAGCAGACAAATATATTACGTTAGTGGAAGGATTAACTTCAAAACTTACTATTTTTAAATTAATGAAAGAAATGATTATAAAGTTCTCAGAATGCATAATCTATTTTTCGAATCCAAATTACTCTAATTTAATAAAAAAAATCATTCTTTACTTGAATACAAACTTTTATGAAAGTATTACTTTGCAGGAAGTAGCTAGAAAATTTAATACTAGTACTTCTCACCTTTCAAAAAAATTAAAAAATGAAACTGGCATGTCATTTAATGATAATTTAAATAAAATCAGAGTGAATGAAAGTAAAAAACTGTTACTTCAAACCGATAAGTCTATTTTAGAAGTAGCTATTGCTGTCGGATTTAATTACCAAAATCATTTCGGTAAAGTTTTTAAAGAAATCGTAGGTGTTCCGCCGAATGCTTTTCGGAATAATCGTCCAGAATAAAGAGCTGTCTCATAAATATTGAGACAGCTCTTTTTTATTTTGATATGAGTGGATTAGCAGTAATACGAACAATGTATGTCATTTGTTGATAAAGTGGTGAAATTTATTGATATAGTTATTATTTTTGTTGATAAAATACCGAAATTTGTTGATATAACTATGATTATTATTGATAAACTGTTTCTTTCTATTTCTCCTATGTTGAAAAGGTAAATTATGGGTAACCTAACAGTGTATTTTTAATTTATTGATCATTATAAATAAGATATTTAAATATAGGACGTGAGAATATGTCAGAAACAGATATGTCAAAATACGAGAAGAAAATTGAAGTGCGAAATATACGTATGGATGATATTGCTGAGATTATGAAATTATCAAGCCGTTGTTTTCCAGGTATGGAGGGCTGGAAGCGGGAGCAATTAGAGAGTCATATTCGAATTTTTCCTGAAGGTCAGTTTTGTGTTGAGTATGAAGATAAAATTATCGGCTCCTGTTCAAGCTTGATGGTTGATTTTGATGAATATGATGATCAACATACGTGGAACGTCATTACAGACAATGGTTATATTACGAATCATGACCCTAATGGGTTTAATTTATATGGAATTGAAGTAATGGTCGACCCGGAATACCGTCGGATGAAAATAGGTCATCGTCTTTACGAAGCACGAAAAGAGCTAGCTCGGCAATTAAATCTTCAAAGCATCATTATAGGTGGCCGAATTCCAAATTACCATAAACATAGAGAGGAAATGTCACCTCGTGAGTATGTAGCTGCAGTAGAGAAACATAGTATATATGACCCTGTTTTATCATTTCAATTAATGGAAGGTTTTACAATTAAACGTATTAACACACGCTATCTCCCAGATGATAAGGCATCGGATTCTTTCGCCACTTTGATGGAGTGGAGTAATATTGACTATCTTCCTAAATCCAAGCGTGTTTATCGTGCGTCATTCCCAGTTAGAATATGTGCTATACAATACATGATGAAAAAAATTGATTCGTTCGCAGATTTTACGAAGCAAATTGAATATTATGTTGACGTCGCGGCTGATTTCGGTTCGGATTTTGCCGTTTTCCCAGAACTGTTTACAACTCAATTGATGTCTTTCCTTGAAGAAAAACGACCTGATCAAGCTGTTCGTAGACTAGCTACATACACTGAACAATACATCGAACTTTTTACAGAACTTGCCGTACGATACAATGTCAACATTGTCGGGGGATCGCATTTCGTTGAAGAAGATGGAAATATTTATAATGTGGCGTATCTATTTAGAAGAGATGGCACGATTGAAAAGCAATTGAAGATACACGCTACTCCTAATGAAAGAAAATGGTGGGGAATCTCAGAAGGAAACGAAATACATGTATTTGACACAGACTGTGGTAAAATCGCAATACAAATTTGTTATGATATTGAGTTTCCTGAACTTGCTCGTATAGCCGTAGATCAAGGAGCAAATATCATTTTTGTTCCATTTTGTACAGACGATCGCCAGGGGTATCTCCGAGTTCGTTATTGTGCTCAAGCAAGAGCAATTGAAAACCAAGTATATACTTGTATAGCAGGAACGGTAGGAAATTTAACTCACGTTGAAAACATGGACATTCAATATGCACAATCCGGTATCTTCTCCCCTTCAGACTTCGGTTTTGCAAGAGATGGAATTGTTGGTGAATGTGATGCGAATGTTGATACTGTCGTTGTTGGAGATGTCGATCTTGAAAAATTAAGACGTTCTCGTAACACAGGTTCTGTCCGACAATTACGCGATCGACGACGCGACTTGTATCGAATTGAATTCAAAAATTTAAAGTTAGAATGAAGTAATAAACAGAAGCTCAGTCTAGATTTCTAGACTGGGCTCTTTATGTTTGTCTTCAAGACAAAGTAAGATTAAAACATCACTCTATTTCACGAAAATATTTTTCTTCATAAAAGTGCAAAAAACTATACGATTTCGACAAATTATGATATGTTTACTTTATAATTAGATTATTCAGAAATAATTATGTATTAAGAATTTCTAAACAGATTTATTGATTATATTTATTTCTACTACTATCTTATAATACTAGGAGTGATTATTTTGGAATTCAACGATGTTTTACATGGACACAGATCGATACGAGAATATGAGGATAAGGAAGTTAGTCAAGAACTATTAGATCAAATATTAGATGCAGGTATTCGCGCTTCATCAAGTGGTAATATGCAGTCTTATTCCATAATTGTCACGAAAGACAAAGAAATTAGGAAGAAATTATATTCTGCACATATGGAACAATCAATGGTTATTGATGCACCAATCCTTTTAACGTTCTGTGTAGATTTTAATCGAATGAGAAAATGGCTTACACTTAATGATGCACCAGTTCATTTTGACAATTTCATGAGCTTTATGATTGGGGCAATTGATGCTACTTTGGCATCTCAAAACTGTGCTCTAGCAGCTGAAAATGCAGGTCTTGGACTTTGTTATATGGGCTCTACGCTAGCAAATTGTAATCAAATTGGAGAAATTCTTAACTTACCACCAAATGTTGTACCGATCGTAGGTTATTCATTAGGCTATCCAAAAGAAAATCCTGCCCTACGTGACCGTCTACCAAGGCATGGTCTTGTTCATTATGAACAATATAATGATTATTCGGATGAAGAAATTCTTGAAATTTACAATGAAAGAAATGAAAAAGGATGGCAACGTTATATGGACGTTCCAAAACTGAAAGAAATGACAGAACAACTTGGATTAAAAAACCTTGCGCAAATTTACACGATTGCAAAATATACGCAAGAATCTCATCACGAATATTCTCAAACAGTTCTAAATTACTTAGAAAAACAAAATTTTATGAACAACAAATAAGTTTCTGTTAAAAAAGTCGAATTCCAATTGATGGAGTTCGACTTTTTACTTTTTTTATAATCATTATTAAAGGATTACTTAGTTAGATAAACATATAAACTAATATCTTCTTGCTTAATTTTATAGTCCATAAATTCCGTTTCATTTATAAAAATTTCAAAATCTTCTTTTGTATAAGCACCTTTTTTCAAGAATGTTTTGAATGCAAATTTTACAAAATGCTTATCAAAGCCTTTCATTTCAGTTTTAATAATTTCATTTTCTATATCATCAGCCGTTACATTAAAATTCATATCAATAATAAGAGCTGTTCCGCCCGGTTTTAATACCCTATACATCTCAGAAATTGCCTTTACAGGCTCTTTAAAATTCTTAAAGGCAGCACTGCAAACAATAAAATCAAATGTATTTTCTTCACAAGGTAGATTTGATGCATTTCCTTCTTTAAAATCAACTGAAACATTTGCTTCTTTTGCATTATTCTTTTCAATCGTAACAAAATCAGGGCTTATTTCTACACCTGTAACTTCAAAGCCCATCTTCGCAAGTTCAATTGATAAATACCCTGGACCAGGTGCAATTTCTAAAATCTTTGCTTTTTCTTTGACTAATGTTTTAATTTCATTTGCATATTCTTGCATTTGAGTCATTCGGCTTTTTCGTGAATTTTTATCATACCATTTTGCAGTTAATCCATATATACCAACGTCTTTTTTCTTCCGCATATTTTTCATAGTAAGATCCACCCATCTCTTTTATATAAATAACCATACTTTTTTGTATAAATAAATACTCCAACTTTAAAGTAGTTTCCATTTCTTGTACAATGAGGTTGTAAACACCTCTAACATTGTTAGCTCCCTAACAACGTTAGATTATCATCTAACACCGTTAGAGTCAATGGATATTATTATATTTTTTTGGAGAGATTTTATGGCTATTACTAAAGAAGCAATTGTAAGCGCATCACTTGAAATATTAAATCGTGATGGAATAAGTAATCTATCAATGCGCACATTAGCAAAAGAACTTGACATTAAGGCTGCATCCTTATATTGGCATATTAAAGATAAACAGGCTCTAATTGATTTAATTGCTGAGAACCTTAATAATGAAATCGTCCTTCCTGTAGAAATTGATGATGCAAAAGAAGCGTTAACTGCCCTCGCCTTAGAAGTCCGTAGAGTATTACTAAACACAAGAGATGCAGTTGAAGTTTTTGCACAGTCAATGCCGATGACACCAAGTAGATTAAAGGCAGTAAAATTCACTTTATCAACTTTAAGTAAATACGGTGTTTCTGATAAAAACTGTATAGTTGCTGGCAATCTATATAACAATTATGTCCTATCCTTTGTAGCAGATGAATATCGTGCTAAGCAATTCACTTTCTCATTTGAAGAAATTACTGCTTTTACTTCATTTTTAGGTGAGCAGTATCATTTTGGTTTTGATTTCGAAGAACAATTTCTATATGGATTAAGGGTACTATTTGCTGGTTTACTTACTGAATAAGAAAAAAGTCACATCTTACTTTGGAAGTTAGATGTGACTTTTTTCTTATTTATGAAATTTAAACCTTATATGTATTACTAAACCTCAAAATATCTCAATCCCACTCCAAAACAGTTTTTCTGTATCCGTTAAACCGTCTAAATTTAATCGTTTCGTAGTATTGTTGAGATGAACTTGATGCTAACAAATCAATGCGCGTTTTAGGATATAGTTCATGTACATATTTTAATAACTTTGTCCCAATCCCTAATCCCCTATACTGTTTATCGATTAATAGTTCTGAAACATATAATGTTATATTTCCATCTGTTAAACCTCTAATATATCCAATGATTTGATCATTCAAACACGCGACAAATTTAACGTTTGAATTTTCCCATGCCTTCTTTGTATCATCTTGTTTTTCAACGAGATTATTCCATTCTTCTCTTCTATTTAAATTATGTATTTGAGTAAAGTCAATTTCATTATATGATCGGATTGTTACATCTTTCTTAATTTTCAATTCTAATGCCATTCTATTTGACCTTGCTTCACCTAGACATTACAATTTTCGCAAATTTATTAATGCGAACTATTCATTACTTAATTTTATGACTGGTTTCCCGTCCTTATCTAACAATGGTGTAATTCCACCTGCATAGCCATCCCAACTAAATAAGTAATGAACACCTGTTTCTCGATCTTCTAATATTTTAATGCCAGACAATTTTCCTTCTTTATAAACTATATTAAATCTATTTTCATCATCTTTACTAAACAAGTAGATTCCCTCCCTGACTTTTCAAATTTTGACCAAGATATAGTAGCCTTCACAATCATTATTAATCAAAACGTACTGTATCAAAACCGTCTATAATATCTTCTAACTCAGTTTGAAAATTTATCTGTACAGGTGCTGGAATTTGCTCCATCCATTTTTTTATTTCTGGCAACTCTTCAGCTTCCTCAATACTCTTTGGTTTTTGGTCAAGATTCGACCACCAATTTTTTAATTCATCGATAAATTCATAGAAGTAGCGTTCAAATCTTTCTGCCCATTCTGCTCCCTCATCATCTGTTGTTTTTTGCATCATATCCCATGCTTCCATTGCTGTTTCGAAGTATTCATCAATCTTTTTCATTTGTTATCCTTTCTTGGTAGCTCAGCAAAATAAAGGAACTACCCCACACTTTTATATTAAACCAATTTTTAAATATTTGTGGAATTACACGCACACATTCTTGTTAGAAATAAACTTTAAAATATTGGACGATCATTATTATGTGTCTGTCTATTGAGACTCCCACGACTAAAGTCGCAAGCCCTAATCCTTACGGATTAACGGATGGGATTCTTGAATGACTAAACGTTCGCAGTCCATTTCTGTTTTGAACAGCCTTCAAGATGAGGGCATCTCATTGCCCCTCCTAAACCAGACCATATAGGTGTTTAGGCTGATTGACTATTACCATCAATCACAGTTGCATAGCGAATATTCATCGCCCCAACGATATCACGGTGTTTCTCAAATCCACATCTGCACTTGTATTTTCTGTCTTGCGCCTTGTTTTTTTCAGAACATTTAGGACAAGTTTGACTTGTATAAGCAGGGTTCACGTATTCGACCTTGATACCAACTAATGTTGCTTTGTACTCGATAAATTGTGCTAAACGATAGAATGACCAAGTATGCAGATTTTTTTCGTTTTTACGGCTTGTTCGTGCCGTCTGTCTAATATTCGTTAGTTGCTCTAACCGAATGACAGAGATGTTATTCGCAGTTGAAAAATTAATGATCTCACGACTTACTTTGTGGTCTCCGTCTTGCATCCATCGTTGTTCTTTATTATCAAGTTTTTGTATGACATTCAATTTCTTGTTTTTGCCTAGCTTTTTGCGAGTACTACGAAACTTACGTTTCATATATTTGTTTTGTCTGCCGTTTCCGAAGAAAAGAACTTTGTCATCGTCTGTGATGGCTACCGCAGGTACTTTGAGACCTAAGTCTACACCTAAAATCTTTGTTCCTGTTTTTTTATTTGTAGGAATCGTGACAGATATTTGGGCAATCCACTTATTGGATTTTTTCGTGATACGAAGAGTACCTAACTTGTACTTTAACAAGTCAAAATTACGGTTATGTTTATCTATTAACAAAGCTCGAACATTTAAACGAGTCGACTTTCCATTTACCATAAATGGAATTGAAATGTGCGTTAAGTCAAATGAATAATTTTGGTTATTCCATACACAAACAGGTTTCTTTAGAATCGGCACAATTTTATATTTGCTTTTCTTCACTTTTGTAGAAAACACACTTATAGCGTCTTTAATCGCTTGGTTCTTCACCGCACTTGGGATATTGGCTGCAATATCTTTTGTGCTTTGTTTAGTGCTTTTCTTTTCTTCAGCCATTTTAGATACAAGTGTGTTAATGACTTTGATATACTCGTGACTACTTTGTTCCAATAGTCGGATTTGTTCTTTTGTTGGAAGCAATTTAACTTTGACTGTTATGGTTTGTGACACAAGTTTCACCCCCTTGTTTTTTCATTTTCGACATAATGTTTTATTGTCTCACTTGATATATTTACAGCAGTAGAAACAAAATAAGAACGTGTCTATAGACTTGGCAAGTGCATGAGATGAGGAATCTCTTCCCTCAAACTCTTTGATGTCACTCCTTTGATTTTTGCCATTATATCAGCAGGACTAAGTGTTGGTAGTGTGTTTAAGAACAAGTGAACATGGTCTTTGTCACATTCCTTTGCGACAATAACAATATTCAGCTCTTCACAAATCTCTTGAACCAACTCTTTGAATCGCTCTTCCACTTTTGTGTTAAGGAAAATTTTCCTTCTGTATCGAGGACAACTACAACATAAAAGATAAAAAATATAAGATACTAACATTTTGGATACTAAAGCGCCACAAACCTTGCGGTTATTAGTAGCACTCCGTATCCAACCTCACTTTCATCCCATGCCTAAGGCAATGGGCTTTCCCGTTCGGGAAGGGCTGTAATTTTTGACTATCCGATTTATCTGGTGCTGCTGTACCAAACTTTTTTTGCATGAAGAAAGCAAATGCAATTGCAAAAACAATAATTCCCCAAAATAATTAGCCAAATAGTGTCAAACAATCCCTCCTAAAATATTTGCTTCTTAACTTATGAACACTCTATTAGTAATCTATTACCTTCTTGCTACTTTTGATTGCTTTATGAGCTCAAATTCCGGATTTTGAAATAAAAAAATCGACGAAACGTCGATCTCTTTATTATACTAACCAACTATTTTTATTTAGATAAACTTTTGTACAAGTTCAATTAAACCAGGAAGTAATATCAATACTACACTGGATGAAACGAATAGTCTTGTAACTTTAGTAGGTAATTTTCCCTTCCCTTTTCCATTGTACCATCCACTAAATTGTATGTAGTTTCGATACAAGACAAAAATTAAAACAAGGATCCCTACAGAACTCCACCATCCAGTCTTAGTAAGTTCCACACCTATAATCCCATATGCTTTTGATACAACCGCTGAAAAAATAGCACCTAGTAAACCGAAGATCAATAGTATTCTAGTTACTTCTAGAATTAATCCAAATGACGCTGATAATGCCTTCATTTAATACCTCCAAAATTACTTTCAAATAAATTCCTATGTAAATAATATTCATTATTTGATAATTTTTTCCTTTTTATTTTGAAGCTTTTTCAAAAATATAACACAAATTCTTAAAAAAACTTTTAAAATAGATGGTAAGAAAGTCCATTGAAAGCCCAAATGAACGTGTTTAAAAAATTAAATTGTGATATCGGACAAGGTTACTATTTCGATCGTCCTATGCCGTTTGAAGAAATCTCCGTTGCAAATTAGCTAATTGAAATATAATGAACAACTCATTCTAAGAGGGCGTTTTTAAACGTCTTTTTAGTCATTTTTATTAAAGGATAAAAATCAATATTTTCGCACATCCCCTTGAAATCAACTAATGTTTTTCCTTTCAACTATTCAAAAATCAGTTTAGGAATAATGTGTACATAGATAGAAAATACTATTTAAAGATTTTCAATAGTCAGGTGGGATCACTATGTACACTCAAATCATTAAGGCCATACCTAATTTACTTACAATCGGAAATTTACTCTGTGGAGTGCTATCAATTACTTTTAATATGAGTGGGTTAATATTGCTCGCCTCTATTTTTATTTTCATCTCCGCTATTTTCGACTTACTTGACGGTAGAGTTGCACGGAAATTAAAAGTAAATAGTGAGTTTGGTGTTGAGCTGGATTCCCTAGCGGACATAGTTAGTTTTGGAGTTGCTCCTGCACTTTTATTTCATTCTATTTCGGCCCCATCAATTTTAACTTCCTTGGCCTTTATCCTATTCCCTACAATGGGCGCATTAAGATTAGCTAAATTTAGTGCGAAACCAACTATTGGATATTTTAGAGGTTTACCTATACCTGCTGCGGGATTACCTTTAGCTGGAATGAGTATGTTTTTATATAGTAATGCCTGGATTACATTAATACTCGCTTTTTTAATGGTTAGTCCATTCAGATTTAAAAAGCTATAACAACTTTCATATAAACCTTAAAAAAGCTAGTCCTCATCTAAAAGGAACTAGCTTTTTTAAATTGACACCGCGATCATACTTCTCTTGGACTAAATAAATCTATACCTCTTTTTAGAGAGTATAATTTAGCAGTAAAAAGATATAGTTCATTGTAGTTATTTTCTACGTATTCATCAATAATACTGATTCCTTTTAAAAAATTATTAACCAATAAGTATGTGTATTTTTCATCCCATGAAAAACGATTAATTCTAAAGAGTTCATCTACTAATACTTGAAACCTGTACTCTTCAATTAGTAGTTTTATTTGAAAGATTTTATCTTTATTATTTATTGATGTAAACTTACTATTTTCATAACTATTATGTACTAATTGAATAAAGTCATTAATATCCTCAGCCAGCATATTCGCTTTTAGCATTTCGATCTTCATTTCTCCATCCCCTAAAGTGTAAAAAATATACATCGCTAAGAAAAGTGTATGTTTTTAGACTATATCATATCACATTCAATGCAATTAATCCTGAAATCAACTTCGAAAATTTACCTCCTTATATAAAAAATAAGAGCCACCATAGTGACTCTATACTATTTATACTATTCAATTATTTGCTATTTTAGTAGATTTATGAATAAAAAGGACTTATAATTTTCTAGTTTTATCTCCCGAGCTGATCATTATATGTACATCATTAGAGCCACCACCATCAATATGATGTTTCATCTTTGACAGATCAATATCCGTTTCAATTTTTACTCTTTTTGTCTCATTTCCAGCTAAATTCACACTATAAGGAGCACCTATTTTCATGAGTGATAACATTTGCACCTCTTCTTCAAACGGATATTTATCATAAAAATCAACATTAAAATGTACAGCTTTGCTACTGTAGTTTTTAAAATTAAGCTCACATACTCCATGCAGTGTTCTTTCATTAACTTTATCAAAATTACATTCACTATTTTGGGATTCATATGAAATCGCGTAAATGCCAGTTGCAATCGTATTTTGATATGCATAAGTAAGGTAAGGAGGACTAACTGCAGAAATTATTATAGCAAGTATTATAATTCGAGCTTTGTATTTTTTTAATGCTTTTGCAAGAAAATAAAGGCTTATTACAAAGAAGAATAACCATATAACTCCTTTATAATTTATACCGCTGTCCTTCGTAATCGGTATATTATTGACTGAAGCTTTTGCACCTAAAGTATAATCGTTTGGAAAATTAATGCTTAAACCTATACATATTAGAAATAGAATAATTGAAATAGTTAAGAACTTTTTATTTTTTAACAAAAAAACCAACCACCTTCTTTGAAAATTATCAAACCAAATTAGCAATTAGGTATGTATAATTTTATGATATTTTTATAAATTTTGAACGATTTACATCAACTGTTGTAAGCCCTTCAAAAAGATTTCTTAATCAAAATAATTTAAAGGAATCTGTCTAGCTTGCTCCATTAACAATTTATAATTTTTGATATTCTATATTAATTATCTATTAAACAATATTTACCGTCAATTGGGTTAATTCTCATTTTTTCTCTTCATTTTTCACAATATTCTATTCCTATAATTGTTAACTAAAAAAAGATGCGATTCGTAGTAGAATCACATCTTAAAATATTGCACTATTTAATTCACCTTAATAATCCTATTTAATATAAGTCAATCCAATACGATTATTAAAAATCTGGTTTCTATTTTTGAAAATAAAAGAACCATCCTTATAATCAATAACTAGTTGGTCTTCATATACATCTTCAAAATTTTTATTAACCATAAATTCAAATCCGTCTCCAATAATCATTTTTTCATTAGGGCCGCATTCTCTTTTATTAATAACTTTTATTTCATATATATTGTTGACAACGTCACAACTTCCACGATCAAATTCTAATTGAAGTATTTTGTTTTGATCTACTCCTGCAAGTATTTCTTTTGCCTCTTCAGTTATTTTAAAATCCATTTTATAGTCTCCCATTTATATTAAGCGTTTAAGAACTTCACACATACAGCTTCTGGAACTTGTACGTCTGTTTGAATCGCTGTTAGTTTACCAGTTGTATTATTTCTAGAATATAAAACTAGAGTTCCTGAAATTTCATTTGAACCAACTAAATAATTTTCAGAAGGGTCTAAAACGAAATCTCTTGGCCAGTTCCCTTCACTTGAAGTAATTTCAACTAATTCAAGCTTACCAGTATCTTGATTTACACTAAATACTGCGATGCTATTATGACCACGATTACCAGCGTAAACGAATTGACCATCTTTTGAAATATGGATAGCACTTCCTTGATTGTTTTCAGTAAAATCACTTGGAATCGTAGAAATATACTGTAGTTCAGTAAAGTTTCCGTTTTCTTCATTAAATTGAAGAGCGATTACTTCTGAGCTAAGTTCAGTCATAATATACGCAAATTTGCCATTCGGATGGAATGTGATGTGACGTGGACCGCTTCCAGGTTTAACAGAGAGACTACTTACTTCAACTAAAGAATTGTCTTCGATTTTATAAGTAACTAATTGATCAATTCCTAGGTCAATTGCAGCTACGTATTTTTCATTTAATGTATAACCAGAATAGTGAGCATGTGGTTTTTCTTGTCTTTCTTTATTTGGTCCTGTGCCTTCGTGTTGCATAATCGATTTCGCAACACTTGCAAAACCAGTTTCTTCATCTATTTTATATAGTTCAATTGTACCTTTATGATAATTTGCTGTAACGATATTTTGTTTTTTTGAATCCACGCTAATATGACAAGGTGAAGCGCCTTCAATTAACTGATCATTTAATTTTTGTAGTTCCCCGTTTTCATTAATTGAAAAAACAGAAATACCACCTAAATTTCCTTCTTTTACAACAGCATATAAATTCTTATTGTCTTCACTAATCGCTAAATAAGTTGGATTTCCTAGTTCAGCCACTGGTTTTACGTCTGTAATTCGTTCTTTTTCAGTATCAAGTGTAAATTGATAAACACCTTTACTTTCACTTTTTGTATATGTACCTACATAACCAACAAATTTCTGATTCGAATTCATTCTATTTTCCTCCTCTATTCCTTGTTTTTATGTAAATACCCCCATTTCATTGCTTCAATGAAAATGGGGGCTTAATACTTATTTAAGAATCATAAGTTTATGACAAATTATAATGTTGTTTTTGCCCAGTCAGCAGCAAATTTTTCGATACCTTGATCTGTTAATGGGTGTTTTGATAATTGCTCGATTACACTGTAAGGAATAGTAGCAATATGTGCACCAGCTAATGCTACACGAGTAACATGGTCAGGGTGACGAACTGATGCAGCAATGATTTGTGCATCTAAGTTATGAACACGGAATAATTCTGCAATTTTAGCAACTAATAATACACCGTCTTCAGAAATATCATCTAAACGTCCTAAGAAAGGAGAAACATAAGTAGCACCTGCTCTAGCTGCTAATAATGCTTGGTTAACAGTGAAGATTAATGTTACGTTTGTTTTAATACCTTTTTTAGTTAAGTAACGACAAGCTTCTAAACCAGCAAGTGTCATTGGTAATTTAATTGTGATATTTTTATCTCCACCATTGATTTTAATAAGCTCATCAGCTTCAGCCATCATTTCTTCAGCAGTTACTGCGTTTGGTGTTACTTCTGCAGAAACAGATTCTACTTCAGGAACTAATTTTAAGATTTCTTCGATACGATCTTCGAATTTAACTCCTTCTTTTGCTACTAAAGATGGGTTTGTTGTTACACCTGATAATACGCCCATTTTGTAAGCTTTTTGAATGTCTGCTACGTTAGCTGTGTCAATAAAAAATTTCATTTTCAATTTCCTCCATTTGTTTAGGGATATTTCTTATTTTATACTTTATTTATTTCTTTTCAACTGCATGTCCACCAAATTCATTACGAAGAGCCGCAACTACTTTACCAGTGAACGTATCGTTATCTAAAGAACGGTAACGCATTAATAATGACATTGCGATTACTGGTGTAGCAGCTTGAAGGTCAAGAGCAGTTTCAATCGTCCATTTTCCTTCACCAGAAGAATGCATAACGCCTCTAATTTCATCAAGTTTTGCATCTTTAGAGAATGCATTTTCAGTTAATTCCATTAACCAAGAACGAATAACTGAACCATTATTCCATACTTTTGCAACTTTTTCATAATCGAAATCAAAGTCACTTTTCTCTAAAACTTCAAACCCTTCACCAATAGCAGCCATCATACCGTATTCGATACCATTATGAACCATTTTCAAGAAATGTCCACTACCAATTTTACCAGCATATAAGTAGCCATTTTCTACTGAAGTATCTTTAAAAATTGGTTCTACAATATCCCAAGCTTCTTGGTCTCCACCAACCATATAACAAGCACCATTACGTGCGCCTTCCATACCGCCAGAAGTACCAGCATCCATGAAACGAATGCCATGTTCTTTTAATTCATCATAACGTCTAATTGATTCTTTATAGTGAGAATTTCCTGCTTCAATAACAATATCGCCCTCTGATAAGAATGGTCTAACGTCATTAATAACAGAATCAACAACACCATGTGGTACCATAATCCAAAGTACACGTGGAGTATCAAGATTTTTAACTAATTCTTCTAGGTTTGTAGTACCAATTGCACCTAAACCTTTCATTTCTTCTACTGCAGCTGCATTTAAATCAAATGCAACTACTTCGTGATTATGATCCATTAAATTTTGACCTAAATTTAAGCCCATTTTACCTAATCCAATTAAACCAACTTTCATTACTTTATCCTCCCAAAATATCTACAGTAATATTATTGTTTTTCTCTAGTTACACTTTTTTATGTTAACAAAATCAATTATTCATTTATTGATTAAGAATTTAACAAAGATTTACTTACATTAACTACATTCTCTGTGCTAAATCCAAATAATGCCATTACTTCATTACCTGTTCCAGATGCTCCAAAAGTCTCAATTGAGATTTTTTTACCTTTGAAACCAACATAACGTTCCCATCCAAGTGAAATACCCATTTCAATAGATACACGGTTTAACATAGTTGATGGTAAAACTGATTCTTTATAATCATCTGATTGTTTATCAAATAATTCCCAACTTGGCATTGCTACTACACGTACTGAGACGTTTTCTTTTTCTAGTTCATTTTTACTATTTACTGCTAATGATACTTCTGAACCAGTAGCGATTAAAATTAAATCAGGTTGGTCATTTGTTTCAGTTAAAACGTAACCACCTTTAGTAAGAAGATCTAATTTACGAGCTGTTTCTTCATATACAGGTAAGTTTTGACGGCTTAATACTAAAGCAATCGGACCTTCTGTGTTTTGTAATGCATAAGCCCAAGCATTAGCTGTTTCATTTGCATCAGAAGGACGAATTACTGTTAAACCAGGAATTGCACGTAAAGCTGCTAAATGTTCAACTGGTTCATGTGTAGGTCCATCTTCGCCAACAGCGATTGAGTCATGTGTAAACACATAAGTTACTGGTAATTTTTGTAGTGATGCTAAACGAATAGAAGGACGTAAATAATCATTAAATACAAAGAATGTACTTACGAAAGGTTTTACTCCACCATGTAATGCCATACCATTTGCTGCTGCACCCATCGCATGCTCACGTACTCCGAAATAAACATTACGTCCAGCATAAGATTCTACTGCAAATTTACTTTCATCTTTAATATCTGTCATTGTTGAATGTGATAAATCTGCGCTTCCACCGAAAATTTCTGGAACTGATTTAATGTAATGATTAATCGCTTCACCACTTGCAACACGAGTAGAAATTGTTTTATTTTCATCAAAAGTTAATAAATCTTCTGCTTCGATTAAAACATCACCTTTAATTGCTTTTTCAAGCTGAGCTGCTAATTCTGGGTAAGCTTCGCGATATGCATTAAATAATTGCTTCCACTCTGCTTCTTTTTCGCTACCTTTTTCTTGGATTTCTTTGAAATGTAACTTAACTTCTTCTGGTACAAAGAAATCTTCTTCGTAGTTCCAAGCGTAGGCTTTCTTCGTTTCTTTCGCTTCTTCAAGACCTAATGGATTACCGTGGGCTTTATTTGTACCAGCCACTTTAGGACTTCCGTATCCGATAATCGTTCTAACTTCAATAATAGTAGGTTGATCTGTGTTTTGTTTAGCAAGTTCGATTGCCTTTGAAATTTCAACATGATCATTACCATCTTCTACTCTTAAATATTGCCAGTTAAATGATTCAGCTCTCTTTTTCATATCTTCTGAATAAGAAAGGTTTAATGTACCATCTAATGAAATATCGTTTGAATCATATAGAACTACTAACTTTCCAAGTTTCATATGACCTGCAAGAGACATAGCTTCGTATGCAACACCTTCCATTAAATCGCCATCACCAACTAATGCATAAGTAAAATGATCAATAATAGAAAGGTCAGTTTTGTTAAATTTACCTGCTAAATGTGCTTCAGCCATTGCCATACCAACTGCAGTAGCAATCCCTTGCCCAAGTGGACCAGTTGTAGCTTCAACGCCATCAGTGTGGCCAAATTCAGGATGACCAGGTGTTTTACTATTTAGTTTACGGAAATCTTTAAGGTCTTCGATTGAAACATCGTAACCTGCAAGATGTAGTAAGCTATATAACATGCTTGAGCCATGGCCAGCTGATAAAACAAAGCGGTCACGGTCAAACCATTTTGAACTTTTTGGGTTATGCTTTAAATGCTCAGCCCATAATGCATATGCCATTGGTGCGGCACCCATTGGTAAACCAGGGTGACCAGAATTAGCTTGATTGATCGCATCAATAGAAAGGGTACGGATTGTATTAATTGATAATGTAGAAATCGAATTCATCGTTTATATGCTCCTTTTTAGGTCTGAATCTTTGTCTTGTTTTTCAATAAAATCTGTATCTAACCACCATTTAAATCCATCTTCTGCTAATAATTCATCTGCAGCTTTTGGACCAAATGAACCAGCTTTATAAGTTTGAAGTGGAACTAAATTCTCTTCAAATGCTTCTAAAATTGGTTGAACCCATTGCCATGATAATTCTACTTCATTCCAATGAGCAAAGAATTTTGAATCTCCTCGTAACGCATCATTTACTAATAATTCATAAGCTTCAGGATGAGCTTCCTTATTAGCAAAATACTGAGCTTGTACAGGTTCAATTTTACCTTCTACGTTTTTACTATTTAAGTAGAATGAAACTCTTTCATTAGGGTTAATTTCAATTACTAATAAATTTGGCCCATTGTTTGAACTGTTCTTGTTAGAAAGGTTTTGAATCGGACTTTTAAATTCAAAAACGATTCGTGTAGATTTTTCTTTCATTCTTTTACCAGTACGGATATAGAATGGTATTCCCTTCCAAAAATCATTTTCAATTAATACTCTTGCTGCTACAAAAGTATCATTTTGTGAAGAGAACTCAATACCTGGTTCCTGTTTATAAGCTACTACTTTCTTACCATTTAGTTCACCAGAACCATACTGCCCACGGACTACATGAGAAGCTACTTCTTCTTTTAATAAAGGACGAAGTGATTCAAGTACTTTTTTCTTCTCAGCTCTCACATCACTTGCAGTATTTTGATTTGAAAGATGCATAGCTGACATCATTAACATTTGTAACATATGATTTTGGAACATATCTCGGATCGCTCCGGATTTATCATAATAACCCGCTCGTTCTTCTACTCCGACAGTTTCACTAGCAGTAATTTGAACATTTGCGATATATTGATTATTCCATAATGCTTGTAAAACCGGATTAGCAAATTCTAGTGCTTCTAGATTTTGAACCATTGGCTTTCCAAGGTAATGATCAATTCTATAAACTTCTTCTTCTTTAAAAGATTTACTTAATTTTTCATTTAATTCTCTAGCTGTTTTTAAATCACGTCCGAATGGCTTTTCAATGATTAGACGTTTCCATCCATTCGTTGTGCCAAGTCCGCTTTCTTTAACATTTGATGCAATTACATCAAAAAATTCAGGTGCTACCGATAAATAAAATAATCTGTTTTCAGGAATGTTTAATTCCATTTCTCTTTCTTTGACTAAATCTAATAATTCAACGAATCCTTCTTTGTTCGTGATATCCAATTTTTGATAACGAATTGAATCTAGAAATTCTTGGACCATCTTTTGGTCTTCTATAGAACGTCTTGAAAAAGTAATTAGTGATTCTTTTACTTGATTCTGAAATTCGTCATGTGAAAAATCTTTTCTTCCAATTCCGATGATTGAAAAAGCATCCGGCATCTTGTCGTCAATATATAAATTATATAAAGCAGGGAAGATTTTTCGTTTTGCTAAATCACCAGTGGCTCCGAACAATACAAATGACATAGAATCCATTAATTAAACCCCCTTTTAGTCGAACTTTTAAATGATTTATAAAAAATATATTTTCAAACGATCTTTAATTTTTATTTAGAGCTAGCTAATGTTAGTTCAAATAATTCATTCCAACTATCTATTCGGAAAATATTTTTTACACAAACATATAATACATGAAAAAAATTTTTCTTTCCAATAAAATGCTTATGTTTCTATTTATTGGTTTTTTTTAATTTCATTAAAAAAGCCTTAATTAACTTTTTAGGTTAATTAAGGCTTTGATTATTATGTTAAAACAATGCGTAAAGTTGTTAAAATTAAACCGATAATAAACCCACAAACAGCTCCGTTAACACGAATCCAAGTTATATCTTTACCGATTTTATTTTCTAGTAAATCGGTTATTTCTTCTGTTGATAATTTTTCAATATTGAATTTTACCAAGTCTGCAATTTTATGATGATATTTTTCAATTGTGTTGATCAATAATTTCTTAAAGCTTTGTTCAACATTTTCAATCCAATTAGAATTTTTTATGAAAGCGAGAATTTTTTCGATTGAATTTAAGATAAAATCCTTATCATTTAACTTATTTCTAAACAAATTAATTGCTTGTTTTACAACATATTCATAGCCTTTATTTTTCCATTCATCTAATTGATGAATGATATTTTCATTCGATTTAGTTTTCTCTGCTTCCAGTCGAATAAAGGATAGGATAAAATTCCTTCGATCACTTTTAGGGTCCTTTAATTCTGTTAGTAAGTCTATTAATCCACTATGTACAAATTCAGTTATCTTTTCTTCACCAATCATTGGTAGAAAAGCTTTTATCATGAAAAACTTACGTTCGATAAACTGAATAATCTCTTTTCCGATTAATTCTTTTATATGTGGTGTGCTGACTGTTTCTTCAATTTTATTAATTAGAAATTCATAAGTTTTTGCATCCCATTCTTTTTCAATTACAGTATCAACAGCATTGCTAAGCAATTTCTGTGAGGATATTGAATTGATTGTCGGTTTAAATGTCGTTAACAGATAATTTTCGATTGTTTCATCCTTTATTGAAGCACCAAATTGTTGGATCGACTCAATCATTTTTGTTCTAGATTCATCATTTTCAAGCAGACGTTCAAATGCACTTAAACCTTGATTAATCCATTCACGCTCTTCTACTTTTTCAATTAAACTTTCTTTACTAAGCCATTGATTATTAAGCGTACTTATTATTCCCTCTGTAATTTTCGCTCTATTTTTAGGCAATAAGGCTGTATGTGGAATAGGTATACCAAGTGGATGACGAAACATTGCCGTTACAGCAAACCAATCCGCAAGACCACCTACTAAAGCTGCCTCAAATCCACCAGAAAGGATCTGTAATAGCTTCGATTGGAACGGCATTGTTGCAGCAAAACCACATGTTGCAACGAATAGTGAAATATTAGCTAGCCGTTTTGAATTTTTCTCTTTCATTAATAAAAATCCTCCTAGATCTATTTGAAAATAGTATATCATTCCTTTTATCTATTTCTAAAATCTTATTTACTAAAATTTATTTATTATTGTTTGAGGTAGTGATTTGAAAGATTACAAATGGAAAGGGAAAAAATATTTTCTGTTTAGCAAAAATAGACTGGAACACGAGCAGTCTTAATAGTATTGATACGATCAACATGAAATATGAATCTATAAAAAACAAACAAAATAGACCACCTATTATAAGCCGGTCTTCTAAATATTTTATTAATTACAAAAATGGATTGAGACACAGACTGTCAATAAACAGTATATGTTTCTATCCATTTTACTACCTCTTCAAATGTTGGTCTTTTATTTTGATCAGTAACCCTAATCTTGAACTGCTCACCACTTAACATCCTTACAAGTTGTTTGAAGTGGGAGATTCTTGGGAACAAAGCATACTTACTAGTGTATTTTTTACCAGCAGAGGTTACTTTTATTTACCAAGCTAACCCCGTAGTTCCTACGGTTTGGCTTCACCTAACGCTAGGTGAAACGTACTCAGCCTGTTTTTTACTGAGGAGTATTACAGTTGTTCTATTTGCGACTCTTGAATGGTGTAGGCGAATGACAACCACCAGACGAGTTCTATTTACGCAACAAGCACTACACTTGAATTCATTCTTTTTCTACAGTATTTACATTCTCTATTGTACAGAATAGTAGCCAAAGAAGAAAGCATTTTGGCTAACACCAACCGTCATTCATCTCCCACCTATTACTTGTGTTATCACACCTTCACATAATTGAGGAAGGAGTCTTCTGTCGGATAATCATAAAGTTAACCACTGTATTATTATCTACAATTAAATCGTAACCATTTATCATTATGAATACACTCGCTGCTAAAAATGCCGTTCGTTTATTACCATCTTTAAAACAATGACCAGTTGCGATATAAAACATATAAACTGCCGCTTTTTCATGTAACGTGGGAAAGCGTTCATATCCGTCAAAGCCAGATGAAGGTAATGCTAGTACAGATTCAAGTCGCCCGATATCACGCCCAGGAATACCACCGTAATCCCTTAATGCGTAATCATGAAGCTCTTCAACTTCTGCTACATCAAGGTATTTGTATATAGCAACGCTCAATTAGTTTTTGCTCAGTCTCTCTAAAGCTTCGCCATTACGAGCTTTGATTTTGTCGTATATAGATTTAATAGTTTTAGTTGTTTCAGCTGGTTTGATAGGTTCTTGTACTTTGTTTGACATATTTTCATCTTCTTTCTTATTCATCGGATAAACCTCCCAAACATCTTTGCTACAAATATATGAATAGGTTCTCCAAGAATATGATTATTTTTTTGTATTGCACAACAAATTGTAGGTACATACAGTCCACTTACTCATCAAACTACTATTTGTAATTAAAATTACATTCGACACTTAATAACTCGTACCTCTTTTAATTTTTAAAATCAATTTATTATCTAATTATTATTAAATGATTAGCGGTGATAATTTTATCGTTTTTAATAATATATTCGCAGCCATTTTACTACTCTCAATTTCTTGTCTAGTTATCAACTTTTTCCAAAGTCATAATTACTGCGGGAAAAAAGTCGTCACATAATATAGTCATTTTATGTATAGGAATCACACCTAAAATTTACCACATTGTGTACTTTTCCACAATGTGGTATGTATGTTTTTTGTGAAAGTTTTATGTATTTTTATTTAGCTAAAAATAGGAATTAAATATCTAATTGCAAACACTAAATAAACATGCTATAAACCTTGTTAAATGACAGTTTAAAGCATGTTTAATGTCTACCCTTATCCATAAATCAAATCCAATTTGTGATATATAACGCCCGATCTTGTGTAAGGAAGATTGCCTTAGAATTACGGAAGGTATATTGCGAATATTGAATTGGTTTTCCCTCAAATTCAAATTGGCAAGGTTTGCTGTTGCGAAGTTTGTCATCGCCTAAATCCATGTATGTAAATTGACCATGTTTTTTATATCCACCATCAATAAGAATTCCATTTTGACGCTGATTAAACAGAAAAGATGCTGCCCCAGAAATATTTGGCGTAAAGACAATGTCTTTTTTATCATTCGTTTTTACCAATTTGAAATCTGTATAATAGTAAAACCATAAGTTATCTTTTGTGTCTATGTTTATCGCATAGCAATCGCAAATATCATATTTCGAGTTTTCCCATAATTTTTTTCCGTCTTTTGTCCATTTTATTAAACCGCTAGCACCAATCGGGTTGTTCCATCTGTTATTTCCAAATACACCTTCATCAAAATAGCTCGTAATAATATTTTGTTGTGAATCAACAAGACATTGTTCAATTCCATCCCCTAAACAGAATTCATTAATCAAGTTACCATCACGGCTCATAATAACAGCATTATTATCGAAAGTACCATTTTTATAAAGGCTAGTCCTAGAGCCTAGCAATAGAATGTACTCACCTATAGGTTCAATGAAATGGATATTGGGTTTTATTTGACCAAAGTTAATACAATTAGCATGTAGCAGGTCACCGTTTGTCCAATCGACAAATAGTTCCATTGCTTTGTAATTTTTTTTACTTGTTGATGATGCTTCACGAACTGCTTCAGGAATTTCCTCAGCAAACAGAATATAAATAGCATGGTTATTACCAATGGATATGGGTGCATATTCTACATCTTGAATTTGAAACTCATCCAGTAGTTGTTTCAAATCAATCTTACTTAAGATTGGAATATTCATGGAAATGTCCCCTATAAATTTATTCAACATTTTCATCATTAAAAACCTCTGAACAAAAGAGGGAGTTTCATAGAGTTACAATCATCTTGTAGTTTCTGTCTTGTAATAATCTGCTTAAAAATTCAATTGAAAATGATGACAAGTTATATCCAGCCTATTTTTAAGATAAAATCTATGTGCGTCATATCGCTGAACCCCAGAATCTAAGTGGAATTGTTCGCAATTATTCTCTTTCGCTTCTTTAATTAACCAATTCCATAAAAGCTGTGCATAGCCGTTTTTACGATGGCTTTCATTAGTTATTAAATCATCCACATAAAAATATTTACCCCATGCTAATGATTCAGTCATACGATAGCCAGCAACCGCTGTTACTTCTTCATTTTCAACTACAGCTACAAGATGATAATGATTTGAATTTATTAATCTGTTAATCGTCTCAACATATTTATCTTCTCTTAAATGTGGACGTAATTGATTGACTGTTTGAAACGTTTTCAAAATATCTGAATTACTTTTCATTAATTTTATTTCTGCCATCTTTTCCCTCTCCTATTCACATATATAATCTTCCATAAAAATACCAAATATTGTTATATATTTTATCATTTTTATGAAATGATTTGTTATATATTTTAGGTTTAAGGTTCAAATCCTTTTTGACTTATAAAAAGCTGATTTTCCGAAAAGTATTTTTTAAAGCGTTCATAAACTAGCAGATAAGCTTCTGAATCATACCATTCTTCTAATTTATGCTCTTTATATTTCGTCTCTATACCAAGGCGTGTTGTCCGTTTTCCTCCACTCCCATCACCCATAAAAAAATCATCTATACAAACTCTATTAACAATTTTCGACAACTTTATTGGGAAATCCTCACTACTAGGTAAAACTGGAGCAATTGTAGCTTGTGTTGGAATCCCCTCTTTCGCAAGCTCTTCTAAAGTTTTTAATCGTGCATTAATAGGAGGAGCGAAAGGTGAAAAAATCTTTCTTATTTCATCTAAATCCGTTTCAATCGTCATACTTACGCGTACTTTATTTTTGAATAGCTTTAAAAGATCAATATCTCTTTTTACAAGCGGACTTCTTGTTTGTACAAATAAGAAATCAGGCTGATGTTGAAGCATAGTTTCTAATAAGCTTCTGGTCAATCTTTCTTTATTCTCAACTGGTTGATAAGGGTCAGTACTTGAAGACATGAAAATAGTCACTTCACCTTTACTTTTAGCCCTTTTCAGTTCTTTTTCCAATACTATAGCTGCATTTTGCTTAATATCAACCCAACTACCCCATTCTTTTTTTCGAAAAAGTGATACTGGCATCTGCCTTACATAGCAGTATGAACAAGCAAATGAGCAACCGGTGTATGGATTTAAGGAGTGCGTATATCCTGCAAGGAAACCGGTTCCTTTATTCAGTATTGTTTTAGGATTTTTATAGAATAGTTCACTATTCATCCGTCCAACTCCTTAAAGGCATCTCGATTAATAGATGGATTCAATTTTTAAAAGACTCTTTTTCATATCTAAGCCACCTCGATAACCTGATAAAGCACCATTTTTTCCGATCACACGATGGCAAGGAATAATGATTAATAATGGATTGGCACCGATCGCTGTCCCGACTGCTCGAACAGATTTCGGCTTATTGATCGTTGCAGCAATGTCTGAATATGTTTTTGTTTCTCCATAATTGATCGAGCGAAGCGCATTCCAGACATCATTTTGAAAGGCTGTCCCCCGAAAATCCACGTTTAGATTAAAATCAATTCGCTCGCCATTTAAAAATTCAATAATCTCTTTCTTATAAACTTCCAGTTGCACTTCATCATTTACCATTTCTATTTTTGGAAAGTATTTCTCTTTAAATAATAGTAATTCTTGCTTCGCTCCATTTTGAGAACCTACAAAACATAGTCCTTTATTTGTTGCTGCTATATAAATGTTCCATTCTTTATGATTTACGATTGTCCAATATAAATTATCATTTGAGTTTACATTCATTTTCAATCTCCCCTTACCACTCATTTGTTCGCCAGCTAATCTACTGTTTATTATAAACATAAAAAATTCTGATGGACGGTTTATCGAATGAAAGAGCAAGAATTTGAAAATTTATTTCAAAGCATTTAAAAAGTGATATTCTATTTTTACTCTTTCTTATCAATTAAATCTTGTACTAATTTCTCTGCAGCACTTCTATATAAATTACTCATATTGACGAAAGAAGTAATGAGAAGTAATTGCTCAATATATTCCTTTATTTCATCATCGATTTGTTCTAACTCTATATTTACGTTTTCAACAGAAGTTTGTAGATCGATTTTAAACTTATCCAAATTTATTTCATTTAAATGTAAAAAACTAGTATAAACATCATCAATATTCAATTGATTATTATCTAAAATTCTCTGATTTAAGCCATTTAACGTTTCTTTTATATCATTGATCGAAAGTGCACCTTTTAAGTGATAAATTAGACTAATTAATATAATATGGTTCTTCGTATATTTCTTATTTTTAATCGGGAAAAGCAGTTTCGCTTTCGCGTAATTATTGATCATTGTTTTAGTTAGTACTTTTTCATTAGCATCCGTTTTTGCAAACTTATTATCAAATAACTGGATTACTTGATCCATATATAGATCTAAATTTGGGACATCATCTAATAATATTTTTTTGTCTAAATCCAATTCTTGAATTATATCAGTTATATTTTTCATTTTTAATCCTCTAACTTTTGTCATTATTAACGTTATTTTATCACAAAATATTCACACTTTAAACACTTGACTACATAACCTTGTTAATGATAACTTTATATGTAGTTATTAAAACTACATAACATAGTTGGAGGAGATAAACTTGGAGAACTACATGCGTGAACCTATTAATTCTTTAACTCATTTAGTCGGGGCTGTTTTATCACTATTCGGTTTAATAGCGATGATTTTTAAATCTACTTTATCTGGTGGGAGTATTTTACAAACATCTGCTGTCGTCGCATTTGGTATAAGTATGATCCTTCTCTATTCGGCATCAACTACATATCATATGGCAAAAGCCAGCGATAAACTAATCGCTTTTTTAAGAAGAATGGATCATTCAATGATTTTCATCTTAATCGCTGGTACATATACTCCTTTTTGTATCATTAGTCTAAATGGGAAAATTGGATGGATTATGTTTTCAATCGTAACTTTTATCGCTTTTTGTGGCGTTTTATTTAAATTAATTTGGTTTAGTTGTCCAAGATGGTTATCTACTACTCTATATATCGCTTTAGGTTGGGTAATTATTATTGCTTCAGCACCTTTAACTGATGCAATCAGTATAAAAGGAATGTTCGCATTAATTTTAGGCGGAATTTTCTATACTGTTGGTGGAGTCATTTATGGAGTTAAACCCAAATTTTTATCTTTTAAAAACTGGGGATTCCATGAAATCTTTCATATTTTTATTATGCTAGGAACACTAAGTCACTTCTTCTGTGTTTACTACTTTGTCATTTAATCATGATAAAAAACCATCCATTCGGACAAAATGGATGGTTTTTGCTTATTTTAAAATGCCTGTTCCAACTATACTTACTTCCACTTTTGGTTTAATTGTAATTTTAGCATAGTCTTTGTTCCAATCCAGTTTTTTCCACACTTCCGGATGAAATGAAATTAACTGTCTACCAATTCCTAATACATCGCAATTTGATTCCTGAAGGGTCTTAATGACTTTCTCTGCTTTTTTTGTTAATTGCTTTGATAATTCTTTGTTTAACTTATTAATTTCCTTTTTTGAATCTAATTCATCATGTGCGTACTCAAGAGTATTAACCTCTAGTTTTAAATTTAATTTTACGGTTATTTTATTTTCTTTTGAAACTTCAATATTCATTTTTGGCTGATTTTTTTTCACTTGAATCGAAATATATCTTTCTCTAATGTCTTTTTCTTTCGGATTCACTTCAAGATTAAACCTTGCGTACTTCTTCAATTGATTTTTAAATAATAGCAGCAAGGTAGGCTCATCATCTAAAAGATTATACCCTGTATATTTTTGGCCGTTAAATAAAGCTAAGCCGGATATATCGATTAAATTTTGATCAACTTTTTCAATAAGTGGCAAAACAATATCCTCACCTGGGTCGAACATAATGGTACAGATCGTTTGAACATTCTCAATTGGCACTATAGTGTGGCTTTCTGCGGTTGTTATGAGATCTAAAAGTTCTTCGCTTACAAGCGATTCCTCTACTTTATTTAGCTTTAAAATCTCTTCTGCTCTCCCCATAGCTACAATAACTTTAGCTCCTAAAGAACTTCTAGGATCCCTATAAACAACATCGAATATTGGATAAATATCCTGTTTTGCCAAATCATTTCCTAGTAGTAGTACTCTTGTTTTATTCGTGGCATAATCACCTGATACTTTTCGAGTAACTTTTAATCTTGAATCACTTGTTGTTTTTCCAGTAGCGTCAACAATAACATTTGTTGTCTTAACTTGTGATGGATCACTACTTCCTTGACTATTTGTTTTAATGACAGATGTTACAAGAATATTATCATCCTCTTCTAAATCATATCCCATACTATAAACTAATTTAGATTCTTTAAGAAGTCTTTGATCCCAACAACTTGTTAAAGGCAAAATACATAGTAAAGAGATAACTACTAATTTATACTTCATATAAATTACCAAGCTCTTTCTTTTTTCTAATATACGAAATAATTAATAAGATTAAAGGAATAAAAAAGATGAAAAAATAGCTTGAATAAGAAAGAAATGTCCCAAATTTCATAATAAATTCTTCACTTTGTGGTATAAAAAGGCAGAAGATTGCTAATGAAAGTCCCGTAAAAAAAGTTGTTTTACTATGGTTTTTAAATTTTAAAAGTTTACTGATTCCGAAACTAGTTAAATATAAATAAGTCACTACGGAAGTCAAAATTGGTACAACCCATATAGAAAGAAAAACTAGATCTAATCTTTCAATCACTTCATAAGATAATGATTTTAACAAATATAAAATTGGCTCAGGGACAATTGAAATTTCCGCTTTGCTAAAACTCATATAACTTGTAATTAAAAAAAATGTATACAATAGAGTTACAAAACTAATGGAAATCGTTCCAGCTTTCAAAATTTTGCTAGGATTTGCTTTTATATGTGGAAATAATACTAAAATAAACTCAAAACCCATCATTGAATTTAGCGCATCATGAGCACCAAGAAAGATGTTTTTAACACCCGCTTGTCCGATTGGAAATATATATCGATAATTTACATTATTGTAAGAACAAATCTCTAAGAAAATTAAAAAAAATATTAAAATACATACGAAAGTAAAAAATCGTGCAATTATTTTCATATTTTCTTTCGCTAAGTATACTCCTGTACCAACAATAAAAAGAATTAAGACAAAAGGTGGTGTAAATGTTAAAATCCATTTTTTAAGGGTTGAAATAGTTACCACTACGATAAAAATCGATACCATGAAGAAAAATAATATGTAAAGATAGGATATAAAAACTCCAATATATTTCCCAACAATTTTCGATGAATATTCATATATCGTATCCTTCGGAAATCGTTTACCAAGTAACCACATGATAAGTAATAGTAAATACACCCCGATTCCAGCAACTAATACAGAAATCCAACCATCATGTCCTGCATGTTTATGGACTACATATGGTAGCGAAAGTAAAGCTACTCCAATTTGAGCTTGAATGATGACAAATGTAAATTGTGAAATGGAAATCATCTTTTCATTTTTCATCATTTTCCCATCCTCTAGAATTATTTTCTCGATTAAATTTCTTTGGTAAAGGTGCAAACGGTCTCTTTTTCATTTTCCATAACGGAGCACGAACTACTGTATCTTTAAGATCTGCTTTTCTAAACGGAGCAAATGGCGCAAAATAGGGTGATCCGAACGATTCTAGTTTGCATAGATGAATTAATATAATACTAAGACCAAATACAATCCCAATTAGCCCTATTAACGATGCTGCAAACATTAATGGAAAACCAAGTAACCTGACTGAAGTTCCGATCTCATTGTCTGGAACAACAAATGATGCTATTGCTGTCAGTGAAATGACGACAATCATCGTATTTGAAACTAAATTCGCCTGTACGACCGCAGTTCCAATTACTAAACCACCAACAACGCCTAATGTTTGTGCGATAGGATTTGGAAGGCGTATTGCTGATTCTCTAAGTAATTCTAACGTTATTTGCATTCCTAGAGCTTCAACTAATGGTGGATATGGTACGTTCTCTAGTGAACTTTTTACATTAAATACAAGATCTATTGGAATAATTTCAAAATGAAAAGAGACTAGTGCGATATATAATGCAGGTAATGAAATAGCAATTAAAAAACTAACCAATCTTAATATACGTGCAAATGATGCGACCATCCATCGGCTATTATAGTCATCTGGTGATTGATAAAATGAAAAAAACGTTATTGGTAAAACAAGTGCAGAAGGACTACCATCTGTTAAAATAGCAATTTTCCCTTCCATTAAATTGCCTGCTATTCGATCAGATCGCTCTGTTGTCAGTAACTGTGGAAACGGTGAATACGGATTGTCTTCTATGAATTCCTCAAGATTACCTGGGGAATGTACATAATCAACATCTACATATGAAAGTCTTCTATGTACTTCCTTAACAAGGTCCTCATTTGCAATCGTATCAATATATAAGACTGCTAAGCATGTATCAGATTCTACACCTAACGATAAAGTTTTCACAACAAGATTAGGGTTACTAATTCTTCGTCTAATTTGATTAATGTTTGTAATGATACACTCTACTAAACCATCATGAGAGCCTCTAATCGTTTGTTCACTACTAGGCTGTTCAATGGATCTATTTTCAAATGAAGTAGTTTCTAAAATAAATACACTTTTTTCATCTTCTATGAAAATGACCGTTTTGCCTTTTACTATACTTAGAATACATTCATCAAACGAATCCGAACTTTTAACATCTTTAATTGCCACCGTATTTGGAATCGTATCCTTTGAATTATTAATGATTTGTTGAATAACTTGTGTTTCTAACGTTTCCCTACCTACAATTGTATTAATATAGACAACTACAATCTTCTTATCTTGAAACATTAAATTACGTGTAGTTAAATCACTTGAATTCAATAATGATTTTTTTACATTTTCAATATTTAGATCCAGATTCCCACTTATTACAATATTGGAATTTTGATAATTTTGTTTATATTTATTCGAACGCATATAGCAATTCACCCAATTTCCAAACTCATACAATAAATTAGCTTTATTTTGCGTTAAATAATGCTTATTATTCATTTGTGAATTCCTTTATCTGTCTATCTTATTAGTTTGTATAAAAAAAAGAGCGATCCTTTAAGTCGAAGTTGACTTTTAAGATCACTCTTAATTTATTTACTTATTCATTCACTTTTTTCTTCCAAATTCCTAGCATAATGGCAGTGATAATTGAGCCAATCAGAATGGCTAGTATATACAATAATGGTTTATTTACTAATGGAATAACGAAAGCTCCTCCGTGTGGTGCCGGCAGTGTAATCCCAAATGCCATAGCAAGTCCACCCGCAATTGAAGAACCTACAACTGAACTTACAATTACACGTACTGGGTCAGCTGCAGCAAATGGTATTGCTCCTTCAGTAATGAATGAAATACCCATAATATAGTTTGTAATACCTGATTTACGTTCCATTTCAGTAAACTTAGATTTAAAAATCGTCGTTGCAAATGCGATACCTAACGGAGGTACCATACCACCTGCCATTACAGCAGCGTGTGGTCCAAAATTATTTGCAGCTATTGCTGCGATACCAAATGTGAATGCCGCTTTGTTAATCGGTCCACCCATATCAACAGCCATCATACCACCTAAAAGTAATCCTAGAAGAATTGCATTTCCTCCATTTAAACTATTTAACCAATGCGTTAATGCTGTATTTAAAAATGTTACTGGAGGATTCACTACTAATTCCATTAAAATTCCAGTAATTAATAATCCAAATACTGGATATAAAAGAACTGGTTTAATACCTTCTAATGAATTCGGTAATTTTGAAAAGACTTTCTTTAGACCAAGTACAACATAACCAGCTAAGAAACCTGCAATTAAACCACCTAAGAAACCTGCACCAGCGCTTGAAGCTAAAAATCCTCCAACTACACCAGGTACGAATCCAGGTCGATCTGCAATCGAACTAGCAATGAAACCTGCTAATATAGGAACTAAATAACTAAATGCCCCAGTTCCACCAATTTTCATTAATAATTCAGCAATTGGACCTTTTGTATGAATTCCTCCAAATGCAAAAGCTAACGCAATTAGAATTCCTCCTCCAACTACAAAAGGTAGCATATTACTAACACCGTTCATTAAGTGTTTATAGATGCCAGAACCTTGTTTAGTTGAAGATGCGCCAGAACCATTATTAGTCGCATGAAAAATTGGCGCATCTTGCTTAACAGCTCTCTCTAATAATTCTTTTGATTTACGAATCCCATCTGCAACGGGTACTTGTATAACATGTTTCCCATCAAAACGGTTTACTTCAACTTGTTTATCAGCAGCTACTATAATAGCTGATGCTCTACTAATTTCATCCCTTGTTAGTTGATTTTTAATTCCTGTTGAACCATTTGTTTCAACTTTAATATCTATATTTAATTCTCTTGCTTTTGCTTTTAAAGCATCCGCTGCCATATACGTGTGAGCAATTCCTGTTGGACACGCTGTTACTGCAAGTACTAAAGGTCGTGTAGAATCTTTTGCAACAGTTTCTGGTTCTTCATTTTCAGCATTTAATGATTTTTCTTTTTGATCGATTAGTTCGATTATTTCATTTGCATTTGATGCATTTAATAATGATTTTCGGAATTCCTCATCCATTAATAATGATGAAAGTCGCGATAATGTTTCTAAATGTGCATTGTTCGCTCCCTCACTTGCAGCAATCATAAAAAATAAGTGAGCTGGTTGACCATCAAGAGATTCATAGTCAATTCCTTCTTTTGAACGCCCAAATGCAATTGCAGGAGTTTTAACAGCCGCAGTTTTTGCATGTGGAATTGCAATCCCTTCACCAATTCCTGTTGTACTTTGACCTTCACGTGTTAAAATTGCTTCTTTAAACTGTTGTTTATCATTTAATTTCCCTGATTGATTTAATACTTCTACTAATTCATCAATTACATTCATTTTTGATGATGCATATAAATCAATGAGAACCGTATCTATTTTAAGTAATTCTGTTATTCTCATAACTCGTCCCCCCTAGCTCTTTTCTATTTTTACTTGTTCAAGTAGCTCTTCAATCTTCTCTTTTTTTGTTAAATCCTCTGAAAATGCAGTAGCACTACCTGATGCTACACCAACTTTAAATGCCGTTTCTATGGAGTTTGTCAATACATAAGTTCCTATAAAACCAGCTACAAGTGAATCACCTGCACCTACCGAGTTAATGACTACTCCTTTTGGAACATTTGAAACATAAACAGATGTTTGAGTGATCAACACTGCCCCGTCTCCAGCAAACGATATTCCTACATTTTGCGCACCCATCTCCACTAACTTTTTACCATAAGGGATGGCTTGCTCAATTGAAGTAATTTTGACATCAAACAATTCACCTAATTCATGATGATTTGGTTTAATGAAAAACGGTTGGTGTTTAGCTACATCTAAAAGTGCTTTTCCACTTGCATCTACAACGATATGAATGCCATTTTCTTTTCCCCATTTAGTCAATCTTTCGTATAAATCAAGCGGTAAAGTATTAGGAATATTTCCGGCTAATACTACATAATCACCTTTTTCAACTTGATTTAATTTATCAAAAAATTGAGTAAGCTTTTCCTCGGAAATTGAAGGTCCTTGACCATTGATCTCTGTTTCCAATTGAGATTTCAATTTTATGTTAATTCTAGAATCGCCTTCCACTTGAACAAAGTCAGATGATACATTTTCTTTTTCTAAAACAGATTTAATAAAATCACCTGTAAATCCTCCGACGAATCCAAGAGCTACACTCTTGACATCTAATCTATTTAAAACTCTAGAAACATTGATTCCTTTTCCACCGGGAAATTTATTTTCCCTTTTCATTCGATTAATTTTTCCTAATTGAATATCGTCAACTTCAACGATGTAATCAATTGATGGATTAAGTGTTACTGTATAAATCATGATTTCACTACCTTTATCACTGATGTTTTTTGCTCAAATTGTTTAGCTAGTACGTCATCTATATCGTCTGTTATTATGATCGCTTCTTCTATCTCACCAATCTTAGCAAAGCTTGTTTCACCAAATTTACTAAAATCTGCTACTATATATACTTTCTCTGAAATTGAAATCGCTGTTTTCTTAACAAATGCCTCTTCAGGGTCCGGCGTAGTATAGCCAAATTTAGAATGAATTCCATTCGCTCCAATAAAACATTTATCAAATCGGAAATTCTTTAAGCTCTCTGAAGCCATATTACCGATTAGCGCTTTTGTATGCCCTTTCATTTTTCCACCTATAAGGTATGCAGACACTTCATTCTCGAAAAGAGCTTCGACATGCATTAAGCCATTCGTGACAACCGTTACATCTAAACCCTTTAATAAAGGAATCATTTCAAATGTTGTACTACCAGCATCTAGATAAATACAATCGCCTTCATTTATTTGTGTAACTGCAAGACCTGCGATTAATTTTTTATTATGAACGTTTTTGGACGTTTTTTCAGTCATACTTAATTCAGTGGCTTTGCTATTAATTGAAGCTGCTCCACCATGAACGCGTTTTAGGAGATTAAGAGACTCAAGCTCAACTAAATCCCTACGTATAGTGGATTCAGAAGTATTCGTCGCTTCTACGATATCCCTTAATTTCACAATACCCATTCTTTTTATCATATCTAATATCAATTGTTGTCTTTCGGGAGTTAACATAGTTTTCATCCTTTCATAAAACCAAGTATATGTCACAAAAAACAAAAAATCAATCATTTTCTTTCAAAAGCATTCAATAACAATCGAAAACTTCCAATACCAATCAAATTCATCCTATTTGTAAAAACTTACAAGCTACTTTAAACTATTAATTAAGTGATAGTATTTCATTAATTTGCTCATAATATTTATGTAAATTTGCATTACTCAAATTTAAGTTTCATAGAATCCAGCCTTTAACTATGTTAAAAATTAGTAGTAAATCTCAATTATCATCAGAAATGGGGAATATCTTTTGAACGAAAATATCCTAATTAGAAATGAACTATTGGAAAGTGTTGATCATTTAACTGATGATCAATTAAATAAAAGAGTAAATAATGAAAAATGGTCCATCATGCAAGTTCTTGAGCATTTATACTTAATGGAATCAAAATTAGTTAAATTAATGACTAGAACATTTAACGAGGCTCCAAGCGAAGTCATACCAGATAAACCAATTCATCTTGCAACTAATCGCGCTAAACAAGTAACCGCTCCACCGCATTTTGAACCAACAGATCAATACATAACGATGGATGAAATGAAGGAGAAATTGAAACAATCAAGAAAATCCTTATTGGACTTTGTTGAACTAACTAAAGGCCATAATCTAGAAGATAAAGCAATGCCTCATCCGATTTTTGGACAAATCAATCTAAAACAATGGATTCCTTTTATTGGTGTACATGAAAAGCGTCATATTGCACAAATAAGGGAAATAATAGAAGAACTTTAATTAAATCTTTTCTGTGATATTTGTTTGATCAATTTTGTGATTATCATTTATTTTTTGTTTTGGACGATTCTGTATTAGTTCAATTTATTCAGGAACAACTTCCTAGAAAAATTAAAAAAGAGCTTATCAATACGATAAGCTCTTTCAATTGTTGAAATTTAAAATAGTAAATAGTACACTATGCGAAATATTTAAAAGTATATTTCTTTTTTCTTTTAGTGATGTTATTTAGAATACCAACAAACTTTTAGTAGTGGTTCCTTTTTAAGAATATAAATTATTGAAATGCTAATTGTTTGAAGAACAAATTCAATTATTTGTTTATATGTAGACAATTTATCGATATTAGCAAAATAACCGAGTATTTATTTCTATTCTTCTTTAATTATAGCGATTAATAAGGTTCTTTATTGAATGCATTTTTTTTGAATGAGTTGATTGGAAAGGAGGGGTTCTCGACTCCTCTGGGAAATGCAGGAAGGCTGAGATCCCGCAGGCTTGCCGAGGAGGCTCAAGAATCTCGCCCCACGGAAAGCTAGAATCCTGTAGTGGAAATCAATATCATACTGCTTCCTTTATATTGGAGAAATGTTGATTGAATGACAGTTCTTTTTTAAAACATGAAAAAAGCTTATCAATACGATAAGCTCTTTTCTTATGAAGAAATTGATTCCAGTTCTTTTTTATAAATACTAAGTATTTGATCTTTATGCACTTCTAATTGACTTGATACTTGTGAAATTGAATAGCCAATAAATAATGGAGAAACAACAAACCTAGGAAGAATTTTACAAATTATTTTACCATTCCATTTATAAAAGAATAAATTATAGCTTTCTAGTCCTTTATAAAAATGGTTAAGCAAGTAATGTGTGACTATTTGTAAATAAAGAGCCATTTGAGGAATAAACTTTTTATCATCAATTAGAATATTAAATTCTCTAAAACCCATAATTGGATGTGTCGAAATATTTAATTCAAATCCTTTATCTGCTGAAATGACTATTCCTTCAAAATATACATCTGTTATCTTTTTATTGTAATCGATATTTTTTAGTCCTACGATTTGCATATGTGGATGACTTAATGTTCCCCCTGATAATGGGCCATGATTTTTATATAGGATAACTGACTTGTATTGGCCTGTCGCTTCCATTTCATCCCATTTATCAATTGCAAATGTTAACAAGTCAGTTAAATGAGTTAAAGAATACTTCGATGGATCTCCACTGCAGTCATCACTTTCAATAATGACAGTTTGATATGTATCATCTAAAGTCGGGAATTTATTATCTAAATAAATGATTGATCCATAAGTATCAATAATATTAGTTAAATTTTCACGATCACAAAATGGACATTTTACTTCTTTATTTTTTATGCTGTCAGGCTTTTTTATACCAATATCCATTTTAAATTGTAATACTTCATTTTGAATATCCATCTCGGTTTCCCCTTTTAATAAAGTGTTTACTATCTCTCTAATTAATATATATTTTTGTCCTCGATTAAAAATTGCTTTCTAATTAATTCATTCTAAATTTATTGCAAAGTTCGAGTCACTCTCGAAGTTTAAAAATTTTTATGTATTATTTAAATAATAATAAACGAACTATTTGTTTATCAATTAAAACGCTCAATAAATTTACATTCATTAGAATTTTATTATCCTCAATAAATTAATCACATGATAAAAATAAATCCAATATTAATTTATCGTTTTAACTTGTATTATTTCAACTAATTTTCAAATACTAATTATGATATTCAACTTGAATATCAAAGAAATCCCAAATTATCTTAGAGGTGAATCCAACATGACAATCAAAAATCATTTAGATCCACATTCTCAGAAGTTTTACCATAATTGGACTAGACCTAAACGTGCTAAATCGCAAGTTAATGGACATACAATGGAGTCACAGAACACGATTATTTTAAAAAGCAACGCTAAGGCACACAAATGGTAAAGTAAGATAATTAAGGTGCGGGAAGACATTAAGTTGTCTTCCTTTCTTTTAATCATAAATAAAACAGCCATGACAAATGCCACGGCTGTTAGTACATTTATTATTTATTAGTACCATGTTGTTTAGTTGGTAACTTTTCATTTGGTGTACCGTTACCTTGATGCTCTTTATTTTTTTGGTCTTTTCTTTGCTTTTCATGTAAATTTTCGACAAACTCATGTGTATCTTCCATTTTAATTCCTCCTTAGATAAGAATCTAAGTGTACTTTAACCAATCCAGCAAGAAAAAATTCATTTGAAAATTTCTTTATAGATTGAAGTGGGAACTTTATATAAGAATCTTTGTCAAAAATTGAACAGACAATACAATTAATATTGTATGAGCAATTCCAAATAACAATCCCGTAATGAAACGTAAAACGTTATTACTTTCCCTCCACTTCCATTTCTGTGTATACCCATCAACTAGTAATGGAATCATTAAGATCGGAATGTACCACCAATATAGAAAGGGTGAGAACATAAATAGGATTGGTAGAAGCAAATAACCAACTAAAATTGCAGTACATCTTGCACAAAGTGGAAAAGTATATGAGCCTATGCGAAATGACCTTTCTTGTTTTCTATGACACGGAATCCATTTTAAAATCAAAAGTAATCCCCCTATTAACTTGGACAATCTGGGCTGCAATCACAATCCGGTGTACAATCAGGCGTATGATGGTGACAATCAGGAAGGTCACAGTCTGGTAAATAGATCAGATCACCGCAATCACACCAGTCGATTCCCCTACTTTTCTTTCTTCTCCGCTCATAATAAATAATCGTCATGATAAAAATAACGATACTTGCACTAATACTAATTAATCCTTTTACTAAAAATCCCTTTACTATAAAAACAATTCCAAGAATAAGAAGAATAAAAAAACCACTTAATAAGAAAAAGACCAACTTAACCACACTTTCATAAAAATAATGAAGACGAACTTTAATTTTGATTATACGCTAACACAAGTGTAATGATATGGAGAATTAAAGCAATAAACAACGGTGTATACCCAAAGCCGATCACAATCGAACCACCTATTGCTGGAATTCCTAGTAATGCTTCAAAACCACCTGAAATCCATTTCATATTTTTAACGTTAGATTTCATAAACGACTCCTCTTCAACATTAAAATATTAATTTTTTCTATTTACCAATTTATTGTATTCTAAATTTTTTTGTACGAATAGCTATTATTTTAAATTCCCAACAAAATGAGACTAAATAATGAATTAACAACTGATAAAAATTGCTCAAATTAAAAAAGTAAGAGACAAAAAAACTGTCTCTTACTTTTAATTAATTATATTGTTGTAAAAATGACCTTACCGTTTTTGCAATTTCATGCGGATCCTTAAGCTGGTCATTTTTAAAGCTTAGTACAGAATTCTTTTCATCAAATCCAAGTGATTCTTGTAGGAAACCTTTTAGTCCACGGTGTGATCCAGCTTTATCAACAGCAACCCTCATAAATAGACCATCTTGATTCGGTTCAATCATGCATTCAATTTCGTCAAAACGCCATTCTCTTTTTGAATTTGGAACAAACTCCCACTCTTGATAGAAATGACCGTGTTGAGCTTCAACTTCAACTTGACGTAATCGGAATCCTATAAGTGAAAACGCTTCTATAAAATTAGCTAATTCAGCATGTGCATGTACTTTCAAGTAATCAGTATCTGTTGGATCTATACTTAAGTCTATGTCTAAATCAGTTTCAATCCAAACTTGACCGTGTCTAATTGTTATTGGTGTGTAATATGGTAGTTGAAATGAAAAGGGTAATATTTTCCTTTCGTTTGCTTCAATTTTCATATTACCTATTATGCGCTCTTCATGTAATTGAAGTTTAACCGATACTTCATCGTCTCCACTTTTCTTATTTGCATAAGCTTTTAGTTTAAGCGCTATATGATTAATCACTTGTGCAACTGAACCACCATTAATTTCGATTATACCTTCAACATTTTTTCCCGGATATAAATCTCTTGTATGTATGATTGTATTAACTGTAGCTGCTCCAATTCCAAGTCTAGCTAGTACCTTTTTAAACATCGTATCCCCTCCAAAGAAAAATCAATACATTTCCATTATATAGTAGATAACTAATCTTGAATAATTCTAAAATATGATTTGTTCTCCTTTATAACAGTATGAGCAAAAGAACAAATTATGTAACTAAAGAATAAAGAATAATTAGACAAGTTATGAATAGGATAAGCATATTTTAAAGTAAGAAACTATTTTAGGAGGTACCTTATGCATATTATATTTATCAAGAAAAAATGGTTATTGCTATGTTTTCTATTAGTCGTTATCGGATTAAGTGGATGGTATTACCTAGCTCCAAAGGCAATTCAAACTACTGCAGTGCCAAAGCAAGTAAAAACAATTAACGTAGATATGGTTACAGCCGAATTTAGTACTAAGCTAGAAGATGGTACAGAAATTGAAGCATATAGATGGGATCCTGGCACAATTGTGATTCAAAAAGATGAAAAGGTAAATCTTAAAATTCATGGCATTAATGGAAAAGAACACAGTTTTCACATCGAAGGAACAGAACTTACTGGCGTAGTAACAAAAGGCAAAACGACTGAAATTCCGCTATTATTTAAAAAAGAAGGTACTTATCGTTTAGTTTGTGATACACATTCTCAAGATGAAGCTCCAATGATTGGCTATATTGTTGTAGATTAAATTAAAGACAAATTTTAGGAAAAAAAAAGATAGTAAATTATTTAACTAATTTACTATCTTTTTACTTTATTTAATCGTTATTTCACGTTGATTTTTACCTTTAATTAATGTTACTTCTTTACTCCAAGTCCCCTCCATTGGTAGCTCTATACTGACCTCATAAACACCATTAGTTATTTTCTTCATACTAGCCTCAACGTGGTGATTCATACTTTTCATTTCCATTTTAAAATGAACTGAATCCACATCTATTTCTTTCCCTTCTGAATTCACTAAATTTACTTGATAAACATGGATTTGTTTGTTGTTATTTGATTTTTTTTCATTCATTGTTAATTGAATTTTATCTAAAAAGGGATTTGAATTTAATTCTGTGTTTTTACTACAACTAGAAAAAATTAATCCACTACAAATTAATAATATAAATATGTAATAAATTCTCTTCATTAAAAGCACTCCTTATTATTTAAAAATTTCTATTAGCTTCCCTTACTAAATGATTTGATGAAACTTTAAAAAATAATTTTCTATTAAACTCACTCATACAAATAGCCTTTTTCAACATATAATTGAACGTTTAAGCTAAATCATCTTAGAAACCATCCTAGAGAGGAGTAAACTGCATGTTGTTAGAATGGTCTAGTATTGCTTTAACTGCTCTACTTTCATCATATGTAATCATAATTGCAAATAGAAAAAAGAATAGACTTTCTTGTACTGCTGGGAAGATGATTAGTATGACTAATTCAATGATGACAAGTGTAACAATTGGAACGATTTGTGGGATTTTATACCGTGATACAGATTTAACAATTCCTACAATTATTTCAATATGTGTTGGAATTTTAATAGGATATTTAACGGGAAAACCACTATCTTTAATGGCTGTATTAGAAGGTATAACAGCAGGTATAATGGGTGGAATGATGGGAGCAATGCTTGGAATTATGCTTCAGGAAACATATTTAAATATATTAATCTATTTTATAGATGTTGTTTTTGTTTTAGTCACGATTTTACTTATTAAAGTGATTGATCAAGAAATAAGTAAAGTTAATGAAGACGAAAAATCTGTTCAATCTATTTAAACAACAAAGCCTACCTTTAATAAAAAGGTAGGCTTCACATTTTTCATATTAATTTTTCTCTAAATGGCTTGTGTCACACAGTAGTTTGAACTCTATATTATTATCTTTATTAACATGTATAACTGTTAAACTTGTTCCATGTACATAAGGTATATCCCATAATTTTTCAGTTGATGTTTGTTTTAAATAAGCTACAATCGTCGCTAATACAACAGCGTGAGTAACGATTAAAATGTTTCCTTCCTCATTTGAATTGACTATCTTTTGAATAACATCTCCCACTCTGTTTCTTAAGTCTTCTAAACTTTCACCTCGATGTGGAGTATGGTCGTACAAATGAGGAGAACTCCAAAGTGATTCAAACTCATTTTTAAATTGTTCATTTATTTCTATTTTCGTTTTCCCTTCCCAATCACCGAAATTAATTTCTTTCAAATCATCCTCTTGAATAAGTTGGATGGATCGGTCATTTGTTAAAATATTTGCTGTTGTTACTGCACGTTTGCTCGAACTTGTGTAAATTTTACTAAACTTTACTTCTGTTAGCTCTTTACCTAATAATTTTGCATCTCTAATCCCATTAGAAGTAAGATTAGAGTCCCTTGAGCCTTGGAGTCGATTTTCAATATTCCACTCTGTTTCACCATGTCTTGTTAAATAGATTGTTAGCAAATTAAAACTCCTAACTTCATTTTAGTAATTTATTTATTTGTATGTTTTTCTTCTCTTCATTCACTAAAATATACTTGCAATTAAATTATGTAAACCATTAGTAATTATTGGCATAAGCAATTTATAACCTTCTTCCATAAATTCAAATTAATCTACTAATACAATGAGTTAGCTGCATAAGCAAAAATTATTGGAAAAAATTTTTTTATAAATTGTCAACATACTGTTTAGCTTCTAATAATGACAGTCCAAATACATTTCTAGCTTCTCTAACTGCTTTAATTATTTCACCATCTTGTTTAAGTTTACGCAATTCATCATTAATTGGGTGTTCAGGTACTTTAACTTGAGCAGCGACCAGGTCTAACTTTGTGCTTATATACTTCAATCGCTTTTCTAGTGCGTTTAACCTATTGGTAATACTAAGCATAAAAATTATGAATAACAATCCGATGAATAAATACTCCATCCTTTATCCCCCTGAAGATCTCTCTAATTTAAAAGGAATTCAAGTTAAATGAATTCCTTTTTATACGATCCTGTCATTTAGTTAATAAAATCAATCTATTTAGTAGATCAACTATGTAAGATAATTATCATTGATCTGTCATTTCTATTTTCAGCTCTACACATTAATTTAAAGAGGAGACTTTTTTAGTAAAGTCTTTAATCTCATTTAAAAACTTTTCCTTCTCTTCTAAAAATGGATAATGATTACTTTCATTAAATAGAACGAATCTAGAATTTTTAATTCCTTCAGCCATTTCTTCCGAATATTCAATTGGACATTGTACATCGTACTTTCCACAAATGATTAGAGTCGGACAGCTGATTAGTGAAAGTTTTTTTGTGACATCATATATTTGATATTCCCTATTAAAGTAATTTAGGCGAATTGAAGACATTTTTTTAGAGATTGGTATATTGAAATATTCATTGTATCGTTCTGGTTTATGTAAAGATAATTTTGTCCGCTCAATCGAAAGATTTACTCTTTCTTCATTAGATATGTCACTGCCTTTTAGTTTTTCAATGAGCTCTTGCATTTTACTATACTTAGGATGAGCTTTGTTATAAATACAATCTTTTGAAAACGTTGCATAATCTCTTGCTGCAGCACCAACAATCATATTAGTTGTTAATGAGTTTGAGAAATAAATTCCATAAATAATTCCAAGCATCCCACCAGTAGAATGTCCAGCAAAACTCCAGGAAGTATAGCCTAGTGATTCCCTAATTTCTTCTAAATCAAAAATTGTTTCCAACATACTTAATTCATGTGGAAAATGTGCTTTTTCTGAATTACCTGTTTCTCGTAAATTTATTAAATATACTTTAAATAATTTCGTAAAAGAATTTGCAAAATAATCTCCTGAATCATTAAACTCAGAATAATGGTGAGTTACACATAATGGTTCGCCTTCACCTTTGCAAAATACTTCAAAAACCCCTCTTTTAGTGTTAAGAAGCTTTCGTTCCCATTTCTCCATATAAACTACCTCTACTGTTCTAATAATTTAATTTCGTAGTATCCACTTATCTTTTAACGGTGTAATACCACACTTCTTCTTCTCCAAAAAAGACTCCGTTAGGATTAAATCCGTACTGTTTGTATAAATTCATCGCTGATTTATTATCTTTATGAACTGTTAATCGAATTTCATTGCATTGAGGATGTTTATTTTCAATCCAGTTTACCATTTCAGCAAACGATAATTTTCCATAGCCTTTACGTTGATGTTTTTTATCTATTAAAAAACCATTGATCCAAAAACTATTCGTCGTATTCTCTTCAAAGGCATGCATAATAAATCCAACCATTTTTTCATCATCATAAATTGCAAATGGGATATATTCTACATCTTCACCATCAGGTTTTATATAAATCTTTGCGAGTGATACAGCAACTGAAGGGACATAATTTAATTGGTTTCTGGAAACCCCAAGTTTAATTGCTTTTTCCCAATTTTCTCTTGTTACGATTTCTAAACGTATATTCATTATTTGCCTCCTTGAATATCTACAATAATTCAATTCTTTAGTAAAAACTCATCACCTTATATCATATCATTTTTTTCATTATATTCAGAAAAATAAATTATTACGGTAATTGAAATTTCCAAAAGAAGAACGCATATTATTCTTTCTTTTGGTAATACCAACCTTGATAAGTACTTTTTCTAATTTAATAAGTCACCCTTATTTATTAAGTAAATATGAAAGGATAATATAAAATGAAAAAAAGTTTAATTACCATTTCGATCCTATCTGCATTTGTAATTGGCTCTTTGGCAGGTATTAGTTTTAGTAAAGCTGAATTTGAACGAAGCACACAAGAGCATAATGTTATGTCTACTAATTGGTTTCAGACCTCTGCTGAAAATAAGGCATTGCAAATTCAAATTTATAATCAAGCAAAAGAAGAACTTGCCGAGACAATGGTTAAAAAGAAAGCAAATGATAAACTAAATAATAATGCTAAACCGGCTGCTGTCGTTTTAGACATTGATGAGACTGTACTCGATAACTCCCCTGATACTGCCTGGTCAATTAAAAATAATACTTCTTATCCCCAAGGATGGGATGAGTGGATCCGCCTAGCAAAAGCTGAGTTAATACCAGGTGCAAAAGACTTTTTATTATCTGCCCAAAAAATGAATGTTGATATTTTTTATCTTACAAATCGGCCTGAAAAAACACGCAATGACACAATTAGAAATATGAAATTACATGACTTACCTAACGTCGATAATAAACATTTGTACTTTAAAACTGATACTGCCCAAAAAGGTCCAAGGCAGGCAGAAATTTCAAAAACCCATGATATTGTGATGTTAATCGGAGATAATTCAAATGATTTATCTGATATTTTTTATAAAGCGGATTTAAAAACTAGAAAAGAAAATGTTGATAAAATCGCTAAAGATTTAGGAATTAAATATATACAACTTCCAAATCCAATGTATGGTGATTGGGAAGATGCAATTTATCAATACAAACCGTCAAAAACAGAAGATGAAAAAGCAGCAGATCGCTATAAAACCTTACAACCCATGAAATAGTACTGAATCAGGTTAGATAAGATAGATTTTTCTTATCTGACCTTTTTTATTGTGCCTTTCAAATTTCTACATACACATACTCTGAGTTTATTCATTAAACTATAATCTTTCATAATTAGTAAAATCTGTTATTTTCCGCAAATAAAGATTTCAATAATTAAAAATCAATTAAACCCATTAATCAAAATCTTATTTAAAATGACTCAATAGTTAGCAGGAAAAACGTAGTACAGTAGGGAATTTATTTTAAAAACAATTATTTTGTCGAAATATTATATTTTTTCTACAAAAACATTGATTCCAGTTACTTAACGAAAGACTGCTATGGGGATATCATTTTCTTCCAATTATGAAGAGTTCGCTCTAGGCAATGATGCACTTTAATTATGAATCGTATTTGTATCAAATGAAAATCAGGGAGATGTGACAAATGTCAGAGGTAGGAAATTTAAAGGAAACCGAACAAACCATTTTTACTCATTCAGGTCCATTCATCCAAACGATTGATCGAAATATCGAGATTGTTAGTCGACTTGAAGAACCGCTCATCGTTTTACTTGGGAATGTTTTAAGTGATGATGAATGTGATGAGCTAATTAGCCATGCGAAATTTCGCATGAAACGGTCAAAAATTGGATTATCGCACGAAGAAAATGACATGCGAACGAGCAGTGGCATGTTTTTCGATGAAAGTGAAACTGAACTGATCAAACGAGTTGAAAAACGAATCGAAACGATTATGAATATTCCAATCGAACATGCAGAACCTTTACAAATTCTTCATTACGAACCTGGACAACAGTATAAGCCGCATTTCGATTACTTTTCCAATCAACGAACGAAGAATAATAGGATTAGTACGCTCATTCTCTATTTAAATGATGTAGAAGAAGGTGGCGAAACAATTTTTCCTTCTCTTAACCATTCGGTTACAGCAAAAAAAGGCACAGCTTTATACTTTGAATATTTTTATCAGGATGAAACGATTAATGAACTAACACTACATGCGGGTAACCCTGTTATTAGCGGAGAAAAATGGGTTGCTACTCAATGGATCCGACGACAACGCGTTCGTTAATTCACTATCATTCTTAATCTATGATGAATATATGGCAAATTACGACTGGATATTTCTGACAATTACGATAATACACAATTTTCAAGATTACTTAACGATTTTAAAAATATGAACCCATAATAAAAACGCATGGTGAAATATCCATGCGTTTTATCTATATTTCATTAGTTTTCTAAGTCTACTCTATTGAAAAAACTACTAACTACTTGAACATATTCATCCTGCTCTTCAACATATGGCATATGTGCACTTTTCTCAAATACGTGAAACTTAGCATTTGGAGTTAGTGTGCTGAAGTATTTTGTAGATTCAGGAGTTGCTTCATCAAATCGTCCACAAGTATACATTGTTGGTACATGTATGTTTTGTAATTGTGAAGTACAGTCAAAACTCTTTAAGTTTCCAGTTACATGAAACTCTGATGGCCCCCACATTATATTGTAAACTTCTGAATTTCTGTATTGTCTTCCCTCTTTTAGAAATTCCGGATATGGGTCTAATCTGCAAACAAAATGCTTATTGAAAATGGAAGTAGCTTCCTTGTATTCTTCTGATTCTGTTGTTCCATTCTCTTCACAGCTTTTTAAAGTTTCTTGTACCTCAAGTGGAAGTAGCTTTCGATTACGATCCTGATCCTCCGCCCATAATGGCGCACTTAAACATGGACTTGAAAAGATTATGCTCTTGACTCCCTCTGGTCTCGATAAATAATAAGCTGCAGCTAAAGTCGTTCCCCATGAATGGCCGAGAATATGAAACTCATCAAGCGAAAGTCCTTCACGGATTTGCCCTAATTCTTCCACAAATCTATCTATATTCCATAATGAAGTGTCTGTTGGACGCTCAGATTTTCCACAACCTAACTGGTCATAAAAAATAATTGGGCGATCTTCTGCTAATATATCTAGACCTTGCATTGAATAATGCGATGAGCCAGGCCCACCATGTAAAACAATTACAGGTGTATTTTTAGAATCCATGTTATGAATCTGATACCATACTTTCCCACCAGTTACTTCAATAAATCCTTCTTTTACAGTCATCTATTTCTCCCCTTTTTAAGTATTAATAATAGATTTCGATGTTTTTTCATAGACGCCTATCTATCATGAAACGAAAAGATCAGATCAACAGAATAAAATATACATGATCTATATTTTCGCATCCTAGACAGTTTTATGTATTTCGATTTATTATTTATCTGAATTTTATCATATTTTCTATTTTTTCCAAATTTAATTCGTCAAACTTTGCAATAGATTTTTAAAATATCTACTACTCTTTTTTTAATGAGTTTGTATATTTTATCAAAACAGCTTTATATAAAGAAGTCAGCTTTGTCATGAATTTTTCTTGAAAGAAATAATATAAGAAAGAAACAAATCTATTAGCCAATGGGGGCGATTTAATTGGCATATGTCGAACTCGATTCACATACAAAGCTATATTATGAAGATCATGGAGAGGGTCAAACTGTCCTATTTGTTCACGGAGTTATGATGAGTAGTAAGTTCTTTCATAAACAAGTACCGTATTTTAGTAAAAATTATCGAGTTATTACATTAGATTTAAGAGCACATGGAAAATCTTCAAAAGTACAATATGGTCATACAGTAGCACAGTATGCTAAAGATTTAAAATGCTTTATCGAAAAATTAGATTTAAAGGATGTAATATTAGTAGGTTGGTCAATGGGTGCTTTTGTGTTGTGGGATTATGTGAATCAATTTGGGACTAAAAATATTAAAGCCTTAACAGTAGTCGATCAATCTGCATCTGATTATATTTGGCCGGATTGGGAGTTTGGAGCATTTGATTTTACAATTTTAAAAAATGTCATGCAATCGATTCAAGAAGATCAAAACCAATTTAATAGCGATTTTATATATGGTATGTTTATGGATCAGCCTAATCCAAAGGAACATAAATGGATTTTAAAGGAAATGAATAAGTTACCTGCAGCAATTGCAAGCACAATAGTCTTTAATCAAACGGCAGTAGATTATCGTGATTCACTTTGTAACGTAGATATACCAACGTTAATTTGCTTCGGCAGTCATGGATTTTTCCCTTTAGAAGCTGGTGAATTTATCCAATCAAGAATTAAAAGTTCTAAATTCGTTCCATTTTATAATAGTAGTCATCTCTTATTTTTAGAAGAAACAGATAAGTTCAACCAAGAACTAGACGAATTCTTTAAAGAGCTACGAAAAACAGGAAAAAGGAAAACAAATTCTAGAAAAAAAGCAACAAAAAAAGCTGGAAACTAAATCAGTTCAAGGAGGGCAGGATTTAGTAGGTTATAAAAATTCCCTACTATACCTGCTCTTCTATCCTCATTTAAACCAGCCTTTTTCTTTCGATTGTTTAATAGCTTCAATTCTATTTTTCACTTCTAATTTGTCTAAAATCATAGAAATATAATTTCTTACGGTACCAGTTTTCAAGCTTAATTCATCAGCAATTTCTTGTGTATTTTTACCATCAGCTACAAGTTCTAAAACTTCTTTTTCACGATCAGTCAACGGATTCTCTTCTGCATAAACATCATCCATTAATTCAGGAGCATAAATTCTCTTACCTGAAATGATGCTTCTAATTGAGCTTGCTAACTCTTCACTTGGGCTATCCTTTAGTAAATATCCTTTTACCCCTGCTTTTAATGCTCTTTGGAAATAACCAGATCTTGCGAAAGTTGTGAGGATCATGACTTTACAATCGAATGATTTTAATTCTTCTGCTGCTTCAAGGCCCGTTTTACTTGGCATTTCGATATCCATAATGCAAATATCCGGTTGTAATTGCTTAACAAGTTTTACTGCTTCTTCTCCGTTTGAAGCTTGACCTATTACTTCCATATCATCTTCTAAGTTAAGTAAAGAACCAAGCGCTCCTAAAAGCATTCGTTGGTCTTCGGCGATAACAATCCTAATCATTCTAGTCCTCCACTTCAATTTGTTTTACATCTATTGGAACTCTCATTATTAATGTCATCCCATTTTCACAGTTAACATCTAGTGTTCCATTCACAAATTCGAGTCGTTCTTTCATACCGATTAATCCATAGCCTGTCGTAAATTTTTCAATAGAAGTGCATCCAACCCCATTATCCATAACAGAGAAGATAATTTCATTTTTCATTTGTTTAATCGAAATTCTACATAGTGTAGCACTACTATGCTTTACAACATTTGTTACAGCTTCCTTTAAGCACATACTGACTATATTCTCTGTCAGTAAAGATACATTTGTTAGTTGAAGTGTATCATTACACTCGAAAGTAATTTCCGCTGCGAGTAAAAATTGTTTAATTCTTATTAGCTCATCCTTAATTCGAATTCCACGCATTTGGGAAACGATTTTTCGAACTTCATTTAAGGCTGTTCTAGCTGTTTGTTGTACATCTTTTAATTCATTTTGAGCCAGTTCTGGATCTTTCGTAACTAACTTTCTTGCTAAGTCACTTTTTAAGCCTATTAGGGAAAGTTTTTGACCTAGAGTATCATGTAAATCTCGTGCGATTCTTTGTCTCTCTTCTAATTTCACAAGATCTGATATCCGTTTATTAGCATCTACTAGCTTTTCTTCTAATTGCCCTCGTTCATTCCGGCTGTATAGACTAAAAGGTAACAATATTACACTGATCCAAGTAACGATGATAAATGGTAACTGCTTAATTATTAATTCTTCTTGAAGAATGATTGTAATGTTAATCGAAATAGTTGTTATGACTAAATGAAGAATATATAAAGTTAAAAAAGTAACTCGACTTTTCTTTTTTCCAATCATGTAGGCTATAAAAAAAGCAAAATATACATAACTAAAAAGTATATTCATTGAGAAGGAAATGACAATTAATATGGATGACCAAAGATAGATTGACCAACCTTCTGATATGTATGCCAATCGATAAATAATTAAAAATGAGATCGTTAGTAAAATTCCTACTACGATTCTTAAGGTAGAATGTGCCGAAAGAAAAATAAAATAAAATGGAGATATTCCTAGAACTGTCCAAATATATGGCGAAATTCCAGTACTTTTTAAGAAACCTAAATATCTTTTAAACATAGATTAACCTCTTTATTCAGACGTATTATGTGATTCTTTAACAATCTTATCACAATTGGACAAAGTTAATCTTTAAAATGCAAATTGAATACATCGAAAGTTCAGACAGTGTCTGAACTTTCGCGGTTTACTTTATAAATTGATTTAAGATCTTTATATCTTACAAACTGCTTTGTATTTTCATCCCAAAGTCGGAATTTTAAAGAAGTTAAACTTGTTTTTAGTGTAATTGTTGGTACATTGTGTAATGGAAGTGTATTATTGTGTACTTCCTCTAAATTGTAATTCGGTACTCTAGGGCTCAAATGATGAACATGGTGGTATCCAATATTACCAGTTAGCCACTGCAATATTTTTGGAAGTTTATAAAAAGAGCTTCCTTCAACTGCAGCTTTTACATATTCCCAATTATCGTCTTCTTCAAAATAAGAGTCTTCAAATTGATGCTGCACATAGAAAAGCCAAATTCCTAATACTGCTGATACGAAAAAGATCGGCCCTTCCACTAACAAATAATTTTCCCAACCAATTTGCCAGCAAAACAATGCAGAAATACCAACAATTAAAATATTCGTTAAATACGTATTTAATCTTTCTTTTAATTTTGCATTTTTTGCATTAAAGCGATTTGAAATTAGTACGATATAAATCGGCCCTAAACCAAACATGATTAATGGATTACGATATAAACGGTATTGCAATTTTGTCCAGAACGGAGCAGCAACATATTCATCTACTGTTAAAACCCACATATCACCAATCCCGCGCTTATCTAAATTACCACTTGTTGCATGGTGAATTGAATGACTATGCTTCCACTGACTAAATGGAAATAGCGTTACAACACCTGTAATCGTCCCAAGAACTTTATTTGCGGTTTTATTCTTAAAGAACGATTGATGACAACAATCATGAAAGATTATAAAAATCCTTACTAAGAATAATGCTGCAAAAACATCAATAACGATCGTTAATACTACTGAAACAGAGATACTTTTAAAAGCAATAAACCATAAAAATAAAAATGGGATAAATGTATTGATCATTTGCCAAATACTAGCTTTTAAATTTGATTTTTCATAAGGCATAATTTGTTTACGTAAACTCTTTTGATTTTCTTGTGACATTTAGAAGTTCCTTCCATATGTTGGTGAATAACTTTACTATATTATCCTAATTATATAAGTTAATCTTCCGGGTGGTAGTAGCAGGCGTCATGTAGAATTAATGACAAATGTCATATTGAATAAACCGTTTACTTTCAATAAAATTTCTACCAAAACATAATAGTTAGAATGGTTAATTTTTCATTTTATATTACATTTTTTTTATAAAAAAAAAGTAATACTCGAATAGTATTACTTCACGCTCGTACAAAGTCCCAAAATATATGTTTTTTTACCTTTCTGCGACAATTTTATTTTTTTTAATTTTGCCAAAAGGTTTAAAATAAGTAATGAATGTCATAAATGCTAAACAACTTAAGTTAAATAATCCCGTTATAATGATTGAAAGCCACGTTGATTCGAATTTACTTTCTTTAAGAGCTGCAATCCCGATATGTTCTGCAGCCTTAACTAAGTAAGAAAACCAGTCATTTAAAAAGAATATACCAAGAAAAATAACTAAAATAGTTAAAGCTAGTTTAATAACCACCCAATAATATTTTACTAAACCCCATTGCGTCCAATTAGATAATAAAATACCAGTAATTAATGTTGCTAAAGCCGGATATTTTAGTAAATTTTCATCAATAATATGCATGCTTGATAATGTATAAATAAGTTGCTCTGAATTTTGAGCATTTTTCAAATAAAGACCTAAGATGATTAGACATAATGTCCCACCAAACCAAGCACAAACTGCTAAAACATGTATGCTGACTAGAATGTTCTTTTTCGTTAAATTCATTTTCTTTTTCGCCACTATTTTTTACCTCCGTTTTTAATCGATTTATACTTTTAATGATAGTGGCAAGATATAAAACTACTATTATCGATTTCTTAAATAATTCTTAAATAATAGCTGAAACGAATTTGATGTCTTATGTAAAAGAAACTCACAGAAATCTTTCGTTATCTGTGAGTTTCTTAATTTTATTTTTCTGCATTTTTACTAAACCTTATCGCTTTATTTATTTGTTCTTTATTCACACTTACTAATCCATACCATGTTTTGGGGAATGAATTTCTTTGTCGTATTTTCGATTTCAAAATAAATAATTGGTCTTAATACTTTAACTGCATAATCTTTATTTTCAAAAAATGGATCAATAGGAATTTCTTCTTTTTTTGTTTCATTTGGACTTAAAATGATTGGCCCACTTAAATTTGTTCTACTTCTACTATTCTTTAATTTCATTTGAAAATTTGTAATGGCTAGTTCTATGAACAACAATTCCAATCAAAAAAAGAGTCATCCCACACATTGAGATAACCCTTTAAAATACAGTTTTGAATCTAATCTTTAAAACGATACCCAGCCCCCCATATGGTCTCAATAAAATTTGGATTAGACGGGTCCACTTCTATTTTTTCACGTATTTTGCGAATATGAACAGTTACTGTCGATATATCTCCTACTGTTTCAAATCCCCAGATTCGATCAAATAATAATTCTTTGCTAAATACTTTATTTGGATTTGAAGCAAGAAAAGTAAGTAAGTTAAACTCTTTCGTCGTGAAAATTTTTTCATCTCCATTTACGAGAACTTTTCTTGAATCCTTTTGAATCGTAAGTCCTCTGATTTGAAGTTCATCTTCATTTATTTGGCCTTTACTTGCTAATCGCTGATACCTAGATAAGTGAGCTTTGACTCTAGCTATTAATTCACTAGGGCTAAATGGTTTCACGATAAAATCATCCGCTCCTAAACCAAACCCCCTAATTTTATCGATATCCTCTGTTTTGGCTGATACAATTAGAATTGGAATATCTTTGTTTTCTCGTATTTTTTTGCATATTTCAAAGCCATTAATATCAGGTAGCATTAAATCTAGAATAACTAAATCAAATTCATTCGTTAAAGCTTTTTGAAGCCCACTTCTTCCATTAGATTCAATTTCAACTTCAAATTCATTAATCTCTAAATAATCTCTTTGTAATAATGCGATACTTTGATCATCTTCAATGATTAAAACCTTTTTCATTCTGTCACCTTTGCTATTGATTTCTTATTTAATGATAGGAATATATTTGTATATTCACCAATTTCACTCTCTGCCCATACTTCTCCACCGTGCTCTTCTATTATTCTTTTTGCAATGGCTAGCCCTAATCCAGTACCACCTGTTGTTAAATTTCTTGAAGGATCAGCGCGGTAAAAGCGATCAAAAATAAACGGAAGGGCTTCTTTTGAAATTCCTTTACCATTATCATGAAATTGTATCGTGATTATTTCTTGATTTTCTGTTAAATTTATCGAAATTAGTTTCTCATCTTTATCCATGTACTTCAAACTATTTTGAATAATATTTGTCATAACACGTTTAAATTGCTCTCGGTCCATAAGAATAATACATTCTTTGCTATCCACATTACTAATGAAGCTAATTTTTACATTGATCGGTTCTAAATCAAATTTTAGCTCCTCAATACTATCTACTAAATAATCATATATATTTACTTCTTCAAAATGAAATGGAACTCTTTTTAAATCTAACTTTGAATAAAGGAATAATTCATTAATCAAATGGTCCATATCCAAAGTTTTCAAATAGATTGTTTCGATATATCGCTCCATTTTTTCTGGTGTATTCGCTACGCCATCTTTAATCCCCTCAATATACCCTTTTATTGAAGTAATTGGTGTTTTCAGATCATGTGATATATTTGCAATTAGTTCTTTTCGATTCTCTTCATATTTCTTCTGAATTTCAGCTGACTCCTTTAGATTTCGTCTCATTAATTCAAAGCTAACCGCTAATTGACCAAGTTCATCTTTGTTTAATGGCTTCACTTCAACCTCTAAATTCCCTTCACTAATATGTTTCGCTGCAATTGTTAGATTTTTTACCGGTCTCAAAATGCTTCTTGAAACAAAATATGAAAGCAATCCATTTGTAAGTGCAAAAATAGGGACAATGATACCAAAACGAAAGAAATAAAATGAATGTGGAGGATGATCATTAAATTTTGGATCCAACACCCTATAATAAAATATACCTAGCAAGATCTCGATCAAGATAAAAGAAATAATCGGTATAACAATCATTGCAATATTAGATAAGATTAACCTTTTTCGAATCGACAAAATAAACTCCAACTTTCAAAGAATGATGAACGAGTAATTAAACTACACACTATATTTATTATGACATTAGTATATTTCAGAGAAATTAATTACTTATTATTAAATTCTTAAATAATTCTTAAATTATATACCATTTACATTATAAATCGAAGCTTAAGTACAAAAAAGTGTGACGCATACAATTTGCGCCACACTAATAAATGATTATAATTTACTACAAACTTCCAATAAAATTCATCTTCTCTACTTCTAGATCATCGTATGCACCATCTAGTAGTTTTCGTACATCTTGTAGAGTATTTTGCAAATTTACAGATGCACCTTTTATACGAGTGAATTCTTCGGCTACAAATAATGGTTGTGTTAAATAGGCTTCAAGTAATTCACCACGTTTATATGTTAATTTTTCATGTTCAGGTAATGAGTCGATTCCATGAATTGTTACTAATGATCTTAGTTCACGGTATCTTCGGAGTAATTTCTGCGCTGCTTTTTGTACTTGGTTGTGGGCTTGCTCTGGTTGATGATCTTCCAATACTGTAGATGTTGATTGAATAGGATTAATTGCAGGATATTTATGTCTAAAAGCTAAGTCCGCATCAAACTGCCATAATGTTTCGAGTGGTCCATAAGGGAAATCTTCATCTACAGCTTCTCCCTTTAAGTCAACTAAAAAAGTCGTTACATCTTCAATCCCAATATCAGCTAATCTTTGTTGAAGACGGTTAATTTCACCCGAAATGACATTAGAACGGTCTGCTGCAAAAGCAATATCTACATTTTTTCCTGTTTTGGCAATCGTGTCATACACTTCATCAATTGTATTACACACCAAGTTTATATCAGCTTTAATTGCGTCTAAATCTGGATGCTCACCTTCTGGCTTTAATAAAATCGTAAAATATGAATCTTTTTTTAATTTATAAAACATTTCCGCTAAAACGACTAGTTGGCCCATGCCTGGTCTTGCAACCAATCCTACTGTACCGCCTTTTACTAATGGAGCAAACAAATCAAGCGTTTTAATCCCAGTTTCAATCATCTCAATCTTCTCCCCTCTAATAATAAGTTCATCCAAAGTACATTCTGCTAATGTTGCTAAAGCAACTAATGTTCTTACTTCTGACCGGCCAATTGGAATTTTTCCAGTACATAAATTTGATACTGTTGCTGGTCTAAGTCCAACAGATTTTGCTGAACTAGTTAAATTTGGTACTCTACGGCGTAACAACGAAACGTTCAAACGTAAATTTTCCATTTTTCTCCTCCTTTAAGTATAATTTATTCGAATTTACAGAATTATGCAAGTGAATTTTACTCTGAAAAGTAAAATAATTACTCTTTGGAGTAAAAAAGAGTTTTTATCTCGATTATCATTTTTGGAAAAACATCAAAAAAAAGAAGAATGGCTCAGATTCTTCTTCTTTTAGTAATTTATTTATAATTTAATTGATTTTAGCCTTATTTAATCGAAACACTTAGACTATATTATTGTTTTTCTTATAATATTTAATGATTTCATTTAAAAAATTCATGATTCTTGGTCTTTATTGCAGTTTCAAAGATTTTAATTGCGGTTTTGACTTTTTTATTTGCAGTTTTAGTTTTTTTTTTGCACTATACAAAATTTATTTGCAATTTTACATTTTTTAATTGCAGTTTTCTAAAATTTAATTGCAGTTTTGCCACTTTTATTTGCACTTCTCAAACAGCACTAAATAAACATTAATCTCTACAATTGTCTTCTACTCAGTTTTTCAATTATCTTTGGTATCTCGGAAAGATCCTCAACAAAATTCTCTGCTTCAAAATTTCCAAATTGCATACATTCCTAAATTTCTTGCAGTTTTATAATCATTATCTGGATGAACTCCAATATAAACTGCTTCGTTCGCTGAGACATGAAAGTAATCTAATGCTTTTTGAAATATCTTTGGATTCGGTTTACTAATCCCTTTAATTTCCGAAATTAAAATAAGCTCAAAAAAAGCTGAAACTCCTAGGGCCTTTATGTTTTTCACTTGAAATTGACCTCTTCCATTTGTGATCATCCCCAACTTGTAGTTACTTCTTTTTAAGTCAAAGAGAATCTGTTTTAAATTTGGAAATGGAATGCAATAATTTTTAAAATTTCTTTCTTGTTTTATTCAACTAGTCGAGT